>MICJ01000077.1:11136-11477 GCA_001830835.1 Syntrophobacterales bacterium GWC2_56_13
CGTTGCGGATCGGGACACCAAGGAACCTTTTCCCCCGGAAAAGAAGTTGGGGCAGCGCGTGGTCCGCAAGGCGAGGGAGAGGGAAATTATCCTGCGCCCGTTGGGGGATGTCATCGTCCTGATGCCGCCCCTTTCATCCACGGAAGATGAGATACGGCATCTGGTCGACTCCGTTGGATGGGCGGTCGACGCGGTTCTTTCCGAATAGGGCAAACACGATGGGACAAGGCGTATTGATCACTGCTACGGACACGGGAGCGGGGAAGACTTACGTCGCCTGCCTGCTGGGAAGGCGCTTGCGCCGGGAGGGCTTTGCCGTATCGCCGCTGAAGCCGGTCGAA
>MICJ01000077.1:11512-26449 GCA_001830835.1 Syntrophobacterales bacterium GWC2_56_13
CCCCGCCGATGCGGCGGCGCTTCGCGACGCTTTCGCTCCGGGCCTGGACGTTTCCGCGGTGTGCCTCTATCCTCTCTCGGCGCCCCTCTCTCCCCACCTTGCCGCCCGGGCGGAGGGGGTATCCGTCGACCTGTCGCGAATACGGCAAGCAGCAGGCGAAGCGGCAAGGGTATCAGACCTGCTGCTGGTCGAGGGGGCGGGGGGAATCACCGTCGAGCTCCGGGAGGGGTACTCCTTCGCCGACCTGGCGCGCGACTTATCTCTCCCCGTACTGATCGTGGCAGAAAACCGCCTGGGGGTGCTGAATCATCTGCAATTGACCATCCGCTGTCTTCGCTCGGAAGGGATTTCTTTTTTCGGAGCGATCCTCAACGACCTGACCCCGGGACCGTTTCCCGCCCGGGAGCAAAACGAGGCCGAAGTTCGACGCATTGCCGGCGAGTGCTACCTGGGCAGGATCCCGCACGGAGCCGCTTCTCTTCCGGAGGAGGTGCTTTTACGTTTCCGCCGGCGCCTGCTGCAAATTTAGCTTCCTGCGGAACTGCTGGAGCAGAAAAACGACGAGAAACGGCGAGGCCCCGAGGCCCCGATCAGATCGGTCTTGAGTCCAGGCTTGATCAGCAAAAACGAGGCGACCAGCAGCAGCATGACCTCTTACCGGGTGGTCCTGACCAGCAGGCAGCGCTGGAGGGCGGCCGCCGGGCAGACCACCCCGAAGGTGGCCGTCAGCAGGGCCAGAAGGAATTATTTATCAACAATCAGGTTTTTGGCGGTCATTTCCTCCGGTATATCCAGGCCCAGTAGGGAGAGAACCGTCGGAGCGATGTCGGAAAGTTTACCGTGCTTGAGAAGCTGTTTGCCCGGCGAATCACCGGCGGCATAAATAAACTCGACAGGATTGAGGCTATGGCTGGTCTTGGTCACGCCTGTCTGATAGTCGATCATTTGCTCTGCATTCCCGTGGTCTGCCGTGATGAGGATATGGGCATCAAGTTCGAGTAGGCGATTTACAATCCTTCCCTCACATTCATCCACGATCTCAATGGCCCTTATGGCAGCGCCCATGTTTCCTGTGTGCCCCACCATGTCGCCGTTCGCAAAATTGACAGCAATGAATTGGTAGGGGTTGTCATCGAGACGTTTCATGAGTTCGTCCGTCACATTGTAGGCCTCCATCTCCGGATGACTGGCAAAGGTGGCCGCATCAAAACGGCTTGGGACATCAATTTCATCCTCATTTTTGTAAGGTGTGGTCCTCTTGCCGTTGAAAAAGCTCGTTACGTGCTTGAACTTCTGTGTTTCGGCAATGCGCAACTGCCGCAGACCGTTCTGGGAGATAACCTCGCCAAGGAGGTGTTTCATCGCTCCGCCGGCGTCAATGGCGCCTAACAGGTATTCGGCGAACTCATCCCAGTACCCTGTCAGCCCGACGTAGGCTACGGATGGCTTCGTCCGAAGGCTCCCGGGATACTTCGGATCGACAAACGCCATGGAGAGCTGGATGGCTCGGTCCTGCCGGTAGTTGGTATGCAGGATACAATCGCCGTTCTTGACACCGTCATAGTCGCCGATCACGTGCGGGTAGATATATTCGTCGCACATCTCCACACCATCAGGGGTTCTGTCCTCAGCATACGATTTTCTCACTGCGGTCTCCGCATTTGCAGCGTTACGACCCTCGCAAGCAACAATGCAATGGTAGGCCATGTCGGTCAGTTTCCAGTTCCGGGAACGGTCCATGCCGTAATATCGGCCCATAGCGGTCCCGATCGCACCCCCGCCGACCGCCTCCATCACCTGGGCGAGTTTTGCCAGATATTCAAGACAGCTCCGCGGCGGCGTGTCGCGCCCGTCCAGGAAAGGATGAATGACGATACGCCCCTCGGGATATTCCTGCCGTGCCCGCCGCATGATCTTGAAGAGGTGCTCTTGATGGGCATGTACCCCCTCATCCTGGAGTAGGCCAAGGAGATGCAGACAACTCCTGTGTTTTTTCCAATTATTGACCAGCTTTACCCATGTCTTCCCGTTAAAGAGTTCCCCGGTTCTTAATCCATCGTCAATGCGCTTAAGTTCTTGAGTGACGATTCTCCCGGCCCCCATATTGAGATGCCCCACCTCAGACGAACCCTGATATCCATGAGGAAGTCCGACCGGTTCGCCGGCACAGTCCAGAAGTGTCCATGGATATTTGGCCCGGTACAAGTCATTATTGGGTGTCCGGGCCGCAAGCACGGCATTGCCTTCAGAAATTTCACTGTATCCCCATCCGTCACGAATGATCAAGCATACGGGTCGCACGGTCGTTCGCTCCTTTCCTCTATCCTTTTCTTCCGTAAAGGATCGTCATGTTCAGAAGCCTCCGGGCGAGTAGGGGAGTCAGATGCTCCTCCATGAGTCTCCACGTCCAGTTTCCCTTTCCGGTACCCGGGCGATTCATCCGGGTTTCTTCACCTCTGCCCAGGATATCTTGCATAGGAACGATGGCAATAGAGGCCACAGACATCATCGCCAGCCTGATGACATCCCAGTGTAGTGATCTGAGAGAGATTGTCTTGCCGAGATATCGGGCCAGCCTTATCCTGTCCCGGGATGTCGCATCCTTCGTATACCACCCCTGGATGGTATTATGATCGTGCGTCCCCGTATAGACAACGCAGTTGGCCGGGTAGCGATGCGGTGCATGGGGATTGTTCGGCAGATCTTTGCCGAACGCAAATTGCAGCACCTTCGTGCCGGGAAAACCAAAATGATTCATCACCGCACGAAAATCAGGCGGACTGGCACCCAGATCCTCACAGATGAAGGGTAAGGACGGAACCCTTGCGGCGAGGTACGTAAAGAAGTCGTACGCCGGGGCGGAAACCCATCTTCCCAGGAGCGCGGTTTTTTCTGTGGCAGGCACCTCCCAATAATTGACGAACCCACGAAAATGATCAATCCTCACCAAATCAAATAGTTTTAGAATATGGGTGAATCGCCGAATCATCCAGTCATAGCCGGTTTTTTTCAGCACATCCCACCGGTACAGAGGGTGGCCCCAAAGCTGCCCGGTCTTGCTGAAATGGTCCGGGGGAACACCCGAGACAAAAGCAGGTCTTTTTTCCTTGTCGAGTTGGAACAGTTCAGCATGAGACCATACATCCGCACTGTCATGGCCAACGTATATCGGCATATCTCCGACAATGAGGATACCTCGGTCATGACAATACTTCTTCAGTAACCGCCACTGGTCAAAAAAAAGAAACTGATGGAACTGTTCCCTTCTTATTTCGTCTGAAAGCTCTTTTTTTGCAGCGCGAACGGCCTCGCACCGCCTGTCGCGAAGCTCCCGCGGCCACTCACTCCAACGTATATTTTGAAAACGCAATCGGAGGGCACGGAACAGAGAAAAGTCATCGAGCCAGAAACCGTTCTCCAGGCAGAATTTTTCCCACCGGGAGAGGAGATCCTTTTTTGCGCGTCCCTTGAATCGCCGCCAGGCAATCGTCAATATCTTTTCTTTGTACGCAGTCGCCCGCAGATAATCGACGGCCCCCTGTGAAAAAGGAGGCACGCCTACGATCTCACGCTCTTTCAACAGCCCTTCTTGTATGAGAAGAACAGGACTGATGAACAACTGGTTCCCCGCGAAGGCAGATACGCCCATGTAGGGTGAATTATCGTAATATGAGGCTGTAAGATTTACGGGAAGTATTTGCCAATAGCGTTGTCCCGATGCAGCAAGAAAATCGACAAACCGGTATGCACCTTCGCCCATGTCCCCAATGCCGAACGGCGAAGGCAGGGACGAAATATGAAGAAGTATTCCGTTTCCACGCCTTTTAAGCATCGTTCCCCTATCCCCTTTCATACCGGCCTGTTTACAACCTCCCGTTCCCCATGCCTTGTGCGGTCTATCTGTTATCCTCCTCCACCGCTTCGTTGAGCCTTTCCGAAAAATCCCGAATGGCCGCCTCAACCCGGACCCAGGCCGCCATCATGGGAATACCGACGGGATCGCTGACGAATTCATCTATGGCCAGCTTCATCGAGCCGACGAAGGCATCCACCGCCTCGATCTCCTCGTGTCGGTCGTAGGTAAGACCGTTGAGCATGGCCAGGGCGTGATACTTCTCGATGGCGGTTCGAGACTCTTGGATATAGGACGTCAGCAGGGTCCGGAAAAAGGCGCCGCTCATCACCAAACCGTCCTGACTCAGAACCCTGAACAAGGCCTTGCCGATTTCGGTCGCCATGCGGATCAGTCCCTCGGTGGGCTTGCTTTTCTGCAGGATCTGGTGCTTGTGCTCGTAGGTATCGATGATCTCCACCTGGCAGATCCGATTGACCGAAGTTTTCTGATAGACCTCGCTGAGCAGTGAGACCTCCAGTCCCCATGTCGGGGATATGCGGATGCCCCTGGCCAGACTGGTGTCGAAGGCAAACTCTCCCGAAAGGGCATACCGGAAATTGTCAAGGTATTCGATGAAGGCGTTATATCCCAGGATCCGCTTCAGGGTGCGGATCAGGGGCGTGTAATACAGCCTGGTTACACGCCCGTAGAGCCTATCGGTAACCCTGGCGTAGTATCCCTTGCTAAATTCAAAGCTGAGAGCCGGATGGACCACCGGATAGATGAGCCTCGCAACCATCTCCCTCTCGTAGTTTACAATATCGCAGTCATGCAGGGCGATGGCATAGACATCCTGATCCGAAAGGATATATCCGAGAGACATCCAGACGGACCGGCCCTTGCCCGGGTTTTCCAGATTGAATTCTGCATCCTTTAGTGCCTTCTGTAGCGCCTGCATCCTAGGCCCATCATGCCAAACCACCCGCACGTCCACCGGCAAAACTGACATGATTTTCCGGATCCTGTTAAACTGCTTTTCATCCGCCCGATCCAGGGAGAGAACGATTTTGTCAAGATAATCCACCTCTTTGAGCTCTTCGATGATTTTGGGCATCGCCACGCCATCGAATTCGGTCACAAGCGCAGGCAAAAGGAGGATCATTTTACGCTTCCGTGCAATAGTTTTGAGTTCCCGTTCGATCTCCTCTACCGGCCTTGCCTTCAGCTTCTGCAGGGTCGTGATGACCCCGTTCTGACAGAAATCGGCCATCTCTATTTCTCCTTTCTTTCCCAGATTGCAACCATGTAGTCTTTCATTCTCTCGAAGGCCAGGGCATTTTGTTCGAAATGCCGCTCCGCCTCCTCCGGAGTTTTGTCCTGGAGCTCGTTGACGAGGGAGCCGACCCGTCCATAATACAGGGGCGTCAGTGTATCGAGGACTTTGAAACGTTGCCGGGGTGTGGCGTGGAAGGCGCCAGCGTACCGGTAGACTATTCGGATCCAGGTTTCGATGGGCATTAAGAATTGATCGTTTTTATCGGTTCGGGCGATCTCCTGGATGATTTTAAAGTCCCTTTCTTCGATGATATTCTTCCACACACCGCCGAAATTATTCAAGCCTACCTTGAAATATTCCACGAGATTGGACTGATCGATGTTGAATGCATCCGCCTTCTGACCTGCGAACTCTCCGAGAGTGGGCACCTCCACCGATCCCTTGACCTTCAGCCAATAATCCTGGTACTGATCCATCAACTGGAATATGGTCCCGACCACCTGGCGAAGCATGGGGCCCAGATCGGAGGAGGGATCCTTGTGGTCATGGAGCTTGACGCCCAGTTTCGCTTGACAGATCCTGAACCCTCCTACGATGGCCGATGTGGTCATCCAGATGTCGATCCCGAATTTGGCGATGTCCGTTGCCCACACATCCTGATCCAGGTAGTGTTTGACAAGGGCCGGGGAGATGCCGAAGTCACCCCCGATCGGTTGTCTGATCCGCTGGCCGTAGAGCGCCCGGGTCAGGTTGTAGGCGATGGTGTTCGTGATGGTCCCGTCGAGCTTGAAGCGGTTGTAGAAAGGGGCAACATAGTCGTAGCCGTGGAAGACGGGCTCCAGAAAGTTGCGCACCCATTCCGGTGTGATCGATAGCAGGTCCGAATCGAAAACGGCAACGGCCCGCGTCTTCAGGAAGGCAGCGACCTCGAAAACGGCCCGCAGTCCCGATCCCTTGCCGGGAATGCCACGATAGATGGTCACGATGCTTTCGATGTTGTAGGATTTTGGATCGATGGTGCGGGCCAGATCCCTCGTATCATCGGTCGAGCCGCCGTCCGAAACCATAATGAGAGCCCTCAGGTGGGGGTAATACTGCTCGATCCCTTTGACGACGGTCTTGATGACATGCACGATGGAGTCGCCGCTGTAGTAGGTGGGGATTCCAATGACGATGTCGGCGTAGCCGAGCTGCTCAATCTTCGCCGTTACGTGTGGTCTTAATGCTGTGGAAAACCGCGTAATTTTTGTCATTCCATCTCTCCCCCTGTCTGTTTAGGATCCTTTAGCGGTGACTTTTCCGTATTCATTCAGGAGCCTCTCCACCGCTTCGTTCCATCCCCTGCAACCCGGTTCCCTTGCCCGGACAAGCCCGGGCAGCCGAATATCCAGATACCCTTTTACGGAGCGGGGGATCAGAACAGGGATATCCACCTGTTCGAGCATCGCCAGATCGTTTTCACTGTCGCCGAGGCCGATAGTCGTCAACTCCTCTCCAAAATTGATCCTGAAGATATCCCTCACTATCCGAATGGCCACCCCTTTGTCCTGTTCTTTGCCCATCAAGTGATGAAAACGCCCACCCCGGGTCACTTTTAAACCCTCTCCCGCAGCCAAGTCACTTAATAGGCCGATGTCATCCGGCCGCTCCATGATGAACGGCTCGGTGAACTCTCGTTCTTTGGCTAAAGCCGCCCTTTCAATCGAAAGTCCGGTTAGTTCTGCGATTTCTGCAGGCGCCATGTCGCCGAACCCCTTTATGTCGAATTGCACGCTGATCTTTTCTAGAAAATCACGAACCCTTGAATAGGTCGTTCCAATGGCGATAACGGTGTAATCATCCTTCTGTTCCTTATTCTCGATCAACAGATTTCGGTACCCCCGGGGGAAAAAAATACCGCCGCCGTTTTCGACGATAACCGGCTCCCGAATCCCCATTTCCCACTGCAGGAGTTCAACCTCCCGCCGGGTCTTGCTCGTTGTAATAATCAGAGGGATACCGAACTGTTTGATCCTATCGAGAGATGGCGTCGCCTCTGCAAAGGAATAATCCTCGTGATTGAGCAAGCTGCCGTCGAGATCGGTAAAAATAATCACTTGCACAGGGATGCTCCATCAGATCCGGCAATTTTAGACTGGTGACACTTCCGCGTATTTGATTTTCATTATACCGGATCTTGCGTGGGTCATCATTATTATTCCTCTCCCTCTTAATAATCAGTGGGCGCAACTGCCAGGAGCCGGGCATAAAAAACTTTGCGGCTGGCCGCCTGATCAGGGACCGATTCTCCCGGACAAATAATGAGACCAGGCATGCCTATCCATCTTTTTGGCTTCTCCGTCTGGTTGCATTACGCTCGGCGATATGGTTTGATGGTTTGACCGAAGTGAGTTCCGAATTCATCTGATCCGTGAATTGCCGGAAAGCGATCAGCATCGTTTCAGATATCGCTGCGCCGCGCGGAATCTTCAGCGAAATCGGATTGACCGGCCTGTTATCGATCCTCATTTCGTAATGCAGGTGGGGACCCGTGGCAAGCCCGGTCGCACCGACATATCCAATGACCCTGCCCTGGTCTACCTGCACACCGTTCCTCACCCCCTTGCCGATCTTCGATAAATGTCCGTAATAGGTCTTATAACCCTTTCGATGCCTGATGATGATCAGGTTTCCGTATTGTCCCCTGCGCCCGGCAAAAACAACCGTTCCATCACCGGCGGCGGAAACCGGCGTTCCCGTGGCCGCCGCATAATCGAGGCCCTGATGAGGGCGGCGGATTTTCAGGATCGGATGATATCTCCCCCTGGAAAAGCCTGAGCTGATGCGCCTGAAACTCAATGGCGACTTCAAGAAGCTCTTCCTGAGTGATTTCCCGGTTTTATCATAATAATCGATTTTCCCGTTCTGCTTGAATGCATAGGCCCGATAGATGTCGCCGTTGTTGCTGAACTCGGAGGCAAGGATATCTCCATATTTTTTGAACCTGCCGTCCAGATACAGTCCTTCGACAACGATCTTGAACGAATCATTATTCCTCAGGTCGGTCGTAAAGTCGATGTCCCATGCAAATATGTCGGAGAGCTGAAGGGCCAAGAGCAGATTCCCATTGCCCTCTTCCATCGAAGCGATAAGATTGTCCTTAATCGTACCCCCGATATGGAGTATTCTCTTTTCATGATGGATGGAGACTTTTTCGGCGCGGAATCCCTTGTCCGTGCGATTGATGTTCAAAAAGCAGTCGTCGTCTATCCCATAGATGAAGGAGTTAATCTGCGCATTCTTGTCGAGGACAATCTTGTAGGGACGACCCGGATACAGCTCTCGCAGCCTGTGGATGTTTGCAGAAGCCTCACGAATCTTGTACAATTCAATGATATCGAGCTTGTATTTTTTGAAGATGTCAAAGAGCGTTTCGCCCTTTTTGATCTTGCCGGTAATCTTGCGGAACTCCTGCTTTTGAACCGGGGGAGCCTCTTCTTTGGTGATTAAACTGAAATGGCCCATGAAGGCAAAAAAAGCGGTAATAAAGAGGGCTGCTTTCATAGGAACTTTTTTCATCGAGATTCTTTCCTCTTGATTCAAGTATGAAACCATGTTAAATACCAATCATTGGCATGCCATCTATCATAGGCGCCTGCTTCTGTCAATGAAACTTCATCTGGGGTAAAGACATGCAGAATAAACATGACGTGATATCCAATATCATGGATAACATGAGAAGGGTCTTCCAGATCTTGAACGAACAATCCCAGAGGATCAAACAGGAGACCGGTCTGACAGGTCCGCAGCTTTGGGCGATAGGGGTGATTCATGAACATGGGCCCATCAATATCTCGAATATTGCCAAGCTCATGTATCTTCACCCGACAACCGTTCTGGGGATCATCGACAGGCTGGAAACGCGCGGTCTTGTTTCAAGAAATCGATCGAAGGACGATCGCCGCGTCATCTGGCTTGAATTAACGCAGGATGGCAAGGATCTTGTTCAATCGGTGCCCGAGGTCATCCAAGGTTTATTGGGAGCAAGATTGGAGGGCATAGCTTTAAATGATCTTGCGGAGATCGACGAGGGCATTGGTCATTTAGTCAAGATCATCGGTGTGCAGGAAATGCTCCCGAAACCTATGTTTTCCTTAGAAATGAATAAGCCAAAGCGGAAAGGAGGAAACTCATGAAGGGGGAGCGGCCGGTACATTGATGAAACTGATCTGCATGGCGCCTCTGCATTGCGGGCAGGTGGAGGGATTGACCTCTTGGATCTTCCGGATGAGTCCGGCCCGGCTTTTCTTTTGGGCCTTCGCGCATCTTCGGGATTCCGCGATGTGCGGGATTGCGGGGAACCTTATGCTGGGTTTCCAAAGTGGTGCTGAACAATGCCGTGCCTGCGAAGTCGAGCACCGCACAACGTGCGGTGCGAGTTTACTTTGTCCGTTATTTAGTTTCTTCCGGCAGATGGACACAATGTCATAGTCAACTCAACTCCCTTTTGGAAAAGCAGTCTGGCGAGTCGGGGGCAAAGACGAATATCCGTTCAAAGAACCCACCGAAGTCCACTGCTGAAGAAGGAAGTGTGTAAATGAAAAGAGTCCTGCTTTTCAGTTTGCCGATTTTGATCATCATCTCCGTCATTTTTGCCGTCTTCGGTTTTTTCCAGGCGCGCTCCACTCAGGAGAGGCTCATCGACGAGGTCAAGAGCAAGGCAAAGGCCGTCGCCGAGAGCATGGAACTCTCCGCGGGACAGATACTTGCGGCGAGAGACCTCAGGAAGGCCCAGCGGCTGATCGAGAAATTCGAGACACGGGAACGGCTGCAGGGGTGCGTGCTGTATGACCGCGAAGGAAAGCTCTTCGTCATCACGAAGCGATTCTCGGAGTGGAAGGACAAGCAGAAGCCCTATCTCCCGGAGGTCATCTCCCAGAAGAATCCCCGCGGCGAGCTGGAGAAATTCGGGGATTATTCCGTCTACAGTTATGTCCATCCGGTCCTCGACGATGACGGCCAAGTCCTCGGCCTCATAGAGGTCATCTACGACACCTCCCATGTATCCACGCGATTGATCGGGCTCTGGAAACGGATCAGCGTCACCCTTATCATCCTCGTCATCTCCATCCTGTTCATTTCGCTTCTGACGCTTCGCCAGCTTTTCGTGCTGCCGATCCAGCGTCTGACAGAATGGTTCACACACTTTCAGAAGGGGAGCACCGACGCAAAGCCCCCTATCAGCGATACCGGGGAGCTTGGCAAGCTCGCCGAGGAGGTGGAGCAAGTTGCCCTAAGCCTGCGGGTCGCCCGCAAGTCCATGATTGAAGAGGCCCAGAGGAGAGTGGAAAAGGAGGATCTCTGGACGGAGAAACGTCTCCGGGACCTGGTCATGGCAAAGCTTGGCGAGAATTCGCTCTTCGTCGTGTCCAATCGGGAACCCTACCTTCATGTTTTCGATGCGGAACGCAACGAGACCAAGATGATGTTCCCGGCCAGCGGGGTGGTGACGGCGATCGATCCCATCCTGCGGGCCTGCGGAGGGACCTGGCTGGCGCACGGCAGCGGAAACGCCGATAGGAGGTTCGTCAACTCCCGGAACAAGCTTGGGGTCCCGCCCGGAGATGAGCGGTACATCCTCAAGAGGGTCTGGCTGACCAAAGAGGAAGAGGAGGGGTATTACTTCGGGTTTGCCAACGAGGGATTGTGGCCTCTATGTCATGTCACCCACACGCGGCCGATCTTCCGCGAGACAGACTGGCAGATGTACCGGAAGGTCAACGAAAAATTCGCCGAAAGCCTCGTCGAAGAGCTGCCGGCTGAAAAACCATTTGTCTTCATCCAGGACTATCACTTCACGCTCCTGCCGCAGATGATCAAACAAAAAAGGCCGGATGCGACCATCGCCCTGTTCTGGCACATCCCCTGGCCCAATCCGGAGGTCTTTGCGATCTGTCCTTACCAGGAGGAGATCCTGGAGGGGATGCTGGGCTGCGATCTGATCGGGTTTCACGTCCAGAACCACTGCAACAACTTCCTGGATACGGCCAACCGCCTAATGGAATCCCGGGTCGATACGGAAAAATTCAGCATCGTGAGGAGCGGCCGGGAGACCCTTGTGAGGGCCTTTCCCATCAGTGTGGATCTGGGCGTTTTCGGGACGCCGACGGAGAGCGTCCTGCAACAGAAGGAGAAGATCCGTGAGGAATTGAATCTGGCCGGCAAGATCGTGGCGGTAAGCGTCGAGAGGATCGATTACACGAAAGGGATCGTCGAGCGGCTCCTGGCGATCGACCGATTCCTGGAGAAGTATCCGGAGTACCAGAAACGGTTCGTTTTCATCCAGATTGCGGCGCCCAGCCGAACCCACATCAAACGTTATCATGATCTCATGGGGGAGATCGACGAGCTGGTCGAGCGGAAGAACTGGAAATATTCCGAGGGTGACTGGAGCCCCGTCATCTACCTCAAGCGGCAATTCACCCATGAGGAGATCAGCCCTTATTATCAGTTGGCCGATCTGTGCATCGTCAGCTCGCTCCACGACGGGATGAACCTGGTGGCCAAGGAGTTCATCGCTGCCAAGCATGATCTGTCGGGGATCCTCCTGCTGAGCCGCTTTACGGGGGCATCCCGGGAATTGACGGACGCCGTTCCGATCAATCCCTACGCGATTGAAGAGTTTGCCGACAGCATCAAAGGGGCGATCGAAATGCCGGCCGAAGAAAAGCGGCGTCGGATGACCCGGATGCGGGAGATCGTCGGAAGGAACAATGTTTATTTCTGGGCGGCAAGCATCATCACCGAACTGACGGCGGTGCACAACACCCAATACCTTCGAAAGGAGTCATAAAGGTCGCATGAAAACACTCTTTCCTGAATCGATTCAGAAATCCCTGGAACTTCTCCTTCCCCTCGGGATATTCACCGTCGTCATGCTGGCGGGATACGGCCTGAGGGGATACCTCCTTTCGCGGCTTTCCCGATGGGCGCGCAAGACCGATTCCCGCATGGGAGATGTGATTCTCTCCGCTGTCAGGGCGCCGTTCCTGGTGCTGTGCATCATGCTGGGGATCTATGCGGCCCTTGAATTCTCTAATCTTTCCAAAGTCTTCGTCGATAAGGCCGACAAGGGGCTGTCCATCCTGGCCGTCTTTGCTGTGGCGATGGTCACGGCCAACATCCTGTGCGGATTTGCCCGGATACGCGCTGAACGAATCGAATCGGTCCTCCCGGTGACGAGCCTCACGGAAAACATCATCCGGATCGTTGTCTACGGGGTGGGGGTTCTAGTCATCCTCAACGGTCTTGGGATCTCCATCACACCGATCCTGGCGACCCTGGGCGTGGGAGGCCTGGCCGTCGCCCTCGCGCTCAAGGACACCCTTTCGAACTTTTTCGCGGGATTTCATATCATCGTGAACCGGAAGATCCGGGTGGGGGATTACCTGAAGCTTGAATCCGGCGACGAGGGCTATGTCAACGACATCAGCTGGCGGACCACGCAGATCAAGACGCTGCCGGGCAATATCGTCCTCATCCCCAACGCCAAATTGACCGAGCTGATCGTGACGAACTATACCCTCCAGGAGAAGGACATGGCGGTCCTTGTCGGCTTGGGCGTCCATTACGGCAGCGATCTCAAGAAGGTCGAACGGGTGACCTGCGAGGTCGCGGCGGAGGTGATGGGGGAGGTGCCGGGGGGCGTTCCCGATTTCATCCCTTTCATCCGTTACCACACCTTCGGAGATTCCAGCATCAACTTTACGACGATCCTGCGGGCGCAGACGTTCGTGGACCAGTATATCGTCAAACATGAGTTCGTCAAGCGGATTCATGAACGATATGCCCGGGAGGGGATCGTGATCCCCTATCCGATCCGGGCGATCAACACCGAGCAGGAAAGCGGGGGGTGAGTGGCGGCGCGGCATCTTCTGGATTCATGGGAGGAACTGAAGACGGACCTGGCGGACCGATCCCTCTACCTGTTTCTCGATTACGATGGCACCCTCTCGCCGATCGTCCGCGATTCCGGGAAGGCGGTCCTTTCGCTCCGCATGCGGGGGAGGCTGGAGGCGCTATCGAAGGCCGGCCGGTGCAGGATCGCGGTGATCAGCGGCAGATCCTTGGAGGATATCCGGAGGCGGGTCGGGATCGCCGGGTTTGCGTACGGGGGCAATCACGGCCTGGAAGTGGAGGGCCCCGAGGGGAAGTTCCGGTATCCCGTTCCCGAAAAGGCAATGCGAGCCCTCGACGATGTGCGCCGGACGGTGGAGAGAGAGCTCTCCCCCGTCCCGGGAGTCTTTTTGGAGGACAAGGGCCTGTCGCTGACCGTTCATTTCCGGAGGGTTAAACGCGGGGAGCTTCTCATCGCGGCGCATGCCGTTTCGGAGGCGACCCGGTTGTATCGGATGCGCGGAGAGATCGTGGTGCGTCCGGGCAAGGAGGCCTTCGAAATACGACCATCCGTCACATGGGATAAAGGGAAAACCGTTCAGTGGCTTTTGGAAAAGAGTACGATCGCCGGCGGGGAGCCGCCATGGCCCCTCTACGTGGGTGACGACCGGACGGATGAAGACGCCTTTCGGGAAATCCGGGAGCGGGGGGCGACGGTATTCGTGGGGGCGCCCCGGCAAACAGAGGCCCGCTATTATCTCAGAAACGTCGGGGAGGTAGCGGAATTTCTCGGGAGGCTCGTAAGGATCTGAAGGAGGTGAGACCGTGGCGGAGTTGGCACGGGCGCGGGAACCTTTCCGGTTCTACACACGTCTGCATCTGACCGAACTGACCGGTCTGAGAGCCGCCGGCCTGGTCCAGTTGGTGCGGCTTTTGAAGTCCGTGCCGGGCGGCAGCATCTATTACCATACCCATCGTTTCCTGCAGCAGCATCAGTACCTCTCCCCCGAACCGCCGAACGACTTCGCCTACTGGGTCCGGGAGATCCTCGGTGAGGAGGAACTGGGGGAACGTCTGGCCAGTATCGATATCATCCAGTACTCGACCATCCGCAGCCTCCGGGAAAAGATCATCGCGACCATCGAGGAGTACCTGGACGAGCACCCCGAGGCGAAGATGAGGTTTCCGCGGGAGGGGGGGGAACTCCACTTCAAAAAGTCGGTCAGCTTCATCCTGCCAACGGAGCATGTCAGTTACGACCTCCGTGAATTCGTCGACATCCTGAAACGCATCACCATCGATTCTATCTATTTTCATATCTTCGAGGCCAAGCTCAGGCTGGAAAAAGGGACGAACGACTTCTCGAACTGGATAGAAAACTCCATCGGCGACAAAACGTTAGCCCTCAGCATCGCCCGGCTTGACCCCTACGTTTACACGATGGAGGATTTACGCCGCACCATTACCGCAATGATCGAAAGGGAGATACGGTAGCTATGGCAAAGATCGATGACTATATCCCGATCGTCGGGGAATCCGTCGTGGAGGACCTGAAGCTCATCGCAGTCCATCTGAGGGGGAAACGGATACTGAACGTCAACTCCACGGCCGTCGGCGGCGGCGTCGCGGAGATCCTCAACCGGATGGTTCCCCTGCTCAGGGAGTTGGGGTTGGACGTGCGCTGGGACGTGATCAAAGGGGGAAAGGATTTTTTCGAGGTCACGAAGAAATTCCACAACGCCCTGCACGGCGGGAGGGTCGATATCAGCGAGAAGGATTTCGAGATATTCATGGAGACGAGCCGGAGCAATCTGGAGGCGATGGAGACCTCCGGCGATATTATCTTCATCCACGACCCCCAGCCGATCGTCCTGGTGCGGAAACGGGGAGACAACAAATGGATCTGGCGCTGCCATATCGACCTGTCGGAGCCGAAAAAGAAGGTCTGGAG
>MICJ01000078.1 GCA_001830835.1 Syntrophobacterales bacterium GWC2_56_13
CATCCGAAACATGTTTGGACAGATACCGGATACCCTGGAAGACGTCTGGGTCGCCGCTGCCCTGAAGGATGAAGAGGAGGCCAAGCGGGTCATCGACGCCGTCCCGAAGCGCCACCCCTTTGAGATGCGCTACGACCGGATCGAAAATGTAGACTGGGAATCGTGCAGCCGGGTCCTGGATGCGGCCAGCCAGTTGGAAGCGCTACGGGAGGGGTGGTGAAATGTTATTGCGGCCCTAAGCACCCATATGGTATAAAAAACAAAAGTGTCTGGTCTGACTAGACAGATAAGGAGGACCATATGACGAAAACCAATACGAAAGCCAAAGACCCCTCCTGGCAATTGCAGGAGGCCAAAAGCCGCTTGAGTCAGGTTGTCGATCACGCGCTGCGGGAGGGACCGCAAACCATTACGCTGCGCGGCAAGCCCACCGTGGTTGTGGTTTCCTTTGAGGAATTTCAAAATCTCACCCGTCCTTGCACATCCCTGCGCGAATTTTTCAGGCAATCCCCTCTCTACGACACGGATCTCGACCTTGAGAGAAGCAAAGACGTGTCCCGAGAGGTTCCGCTATGAAATACCTCCTGGATACCTGCGTGATCTCGGAACTGGTGAAGAAGGAGCCCCATCCGGCGGTGATCTGCTAGATGGATGCCGGCGATGAGAGCAGGATGTATCTGAGCGTATTAACCCTCGGAGAGCTCATCAAAGGGATCACCAAGCTGCCGGACGGCGAGAAAAGAGAAAAACTGCAATCATGGGTCAGCAATGATCTTGCGCTGCGATTCGGACCGCGCCTTGTGGAGATTGACGCGGAAATTGCCTGGGCCTGGGGAACGCTGCTGGGCGAGGCGGAGAAGCGAGGCGAGAAACTGCCCGTGGTCGATAGCCTGATCGCCGTTTCGGCCACTGTCCACGGTCTTATCGTCGTCACGCGCAATGTGCAGGACATGGCGCGTTGTCAGGCAAAAGTCTTTAATCCCTGGGAAAGTCAGCCGGATCGATAACGAAAAGGCGGAGAGCCGGGACCGGCATATATCCGCGAACGGCTCCGCAAGGGTTCTCCGCCGTGGCAAGTCGTGGAATTGAAAGCAAAGGATCTGGCCGAAGGCGAGGCGTTGGTCAACAGACTGAAGCGGATGGCGTCTTAAGCATCGTAGAGAGCATGGACAAGTAATAGCTATCTATGTCCATGATGCGCTGGTCTACAAGGATCATGGATAGCCCAGTCTATGTTGTCTGAAGCAATTATTGAGCAAACGATGAATCAAAGGCGTTTGTTTACCTATCTCCCTCACCACCCAGGAAGCCGTTTTATCCTTGAAGAGCGAAGGTACGCAGGCAATCCTGGGGGAAGTGTTGCAGTTCGAGGCCAGGGAAGCGGATTACGGCATAAAGTCTATGACTGGACCGTGGTTGCGTGAAGCCGTAATCCGAGCGCCCGCACGACTTTAAGTACCGTAGCGAACTCCGGATTGCCTTCGGGTGATAGCGCCTTGTAAAGGCTCTCGCGTCCGAGACCTGTTTCGCGAGCGATTTGCGTTATTCCCTTCGCGCGTGCGATATCCCCCATAGCCGCCGCCACCAGCGCGGGGTTGCCTTCTTCGAGTGCAGCTTCCAGATAAGCGGCCATATCCTCTGCGGTTTCCAAATGTTCTGCAACATCCCAAGGGCGGGTTTTAGTCTCTATCATGATAGCCTCCTATAATTTGGATGAATTGTATCTTTTGGGATACATAAAAGCAAGAGGAACCTCCAAGCACCGAAGCGGTCATTGACAACAGAGCGCGATTAACGGATAATGGACGAAAATATAATGATTATGAAGAGGATTGCAGATGACGACACGACAGGTAGTAATTGACGTGCCGGAAAAGATCCTGCCGGCAGAGCAGCGGGTGCAGACCGCAAATCCTGGCTTTGACGGAACTCATCAATGTTTGTGAAGGTTCGGATATTATCTGAATGGAATGGAATTCCGGTTCTTGAGCTGCGATGCAGGAGGTTTCATGACGTTTAAGTTATCAAACCATGCGAAAGAGGAAATGGAACGGCGTTCCATCCCCTGGCATATTCTTGAAACGGTTTTATATAATCCCCAGCAAATTATTACGGAAAGAGGAAATTTGAAGGCTATCAATCGGTAATTGATTTTGGCTGCGGCAAGCGTTTCTTGATTAGAGCCATCGTCAATGATACTTTGACGCCTGCTATCGTTATCACTGTTTATCGAACCAGTAAAATTAACAAATATTGGAGGCCGGCATGAAAGTTTTTTATGATCCTGAAGTCGATGTCCTACGTATTCTGTTCAGCAGTCAGGCTATCGAGGAAAGCGACGAAGACAAACCTGGTGTGATTATCGATTATGACAAGGATGGAAATATTGTTGGTATCGAAGTTCTTGAAGCGTCCAAGCGGGTAGAAAATCCCAGGGCGCTCGAATATTCCGTAGCAGGTTAGTGCACCTTCAAAAAAAGTGCGATGAAAATCAGTTATGATCCGGAAACCGTCGCCCTTTGCATCAAGCTCATTGAAGGCAAACATGAATGCCGCACCGTGAGACTGAATGAGGAGATCGCACTGAACATCGGGCCGGATGAAAAGCTTGTAGGAATCGAAATACTCGACGCCACAGAGGTTTTAGGGAAGGACCGCGTGCCCGATGTCACCATCGAGAATATTCCCCTGGCGGCTGCCCTATAATATTGAGCAAAAGGAGCCGCCAAAAGTCAGCCCGAATCGGCACATTACCCTATGATCTATCGTTATTCCTCACGCCGTGGTCCATTGAAGGATTTCCTGACGACCCGGTTGCAGGGCGCCCGCCGGTACGACCAGATCAGCCGGGTTCTTCCTGCTGTTGGCCACGGCAACGCCGGTGCAGCTCGATCCGATCGAGGCGTGGGATCTCCCGAACGCCCTGAACGAGGGGCGAAACGAAGTCAATGGGCGATTTCGATGATTGCCAACCCATGAAATTTCAGTTGCAATAGAAGAATTTTCATGGCATGATCTCATCCCATGGAAATCCTGAGAAAAAAAGAGCTGAACCTTCTCGACACGCGGTTGGGCTTCAGTCCCGTGGTTGCACTCCTGGGTCCCCGCCAGTGCGGCAAGACCACCCTTGCCCTGCAGTATGCCCGCCGCTTCGGCAGCAAGCGGGTTTATCACTTCGATTGCGAGGATCCGAGAGTCATCGAGCGCCTGCAGAATCCCCTGATGACTCTGGAGGCCATCGATGGTCTGGTCATCATCGACGAAATCCAACGCCGTCCGGATCTTTTCCCGGTTCTTCGGGTGCTCGTCGATCGGAGCACTTCTCGGCGCTTTCTGATCCTGGGCAGCGCCTCTCGGGATCTGCTCTCCCAGGGTTCTGAAACCCTCGCCGGGCGCATATCGTTCATCGAGATGGGCGGGTTTGCCATCCATGACGTCGAGCCGGCGAAGTATCGAATATTATGGCTCCGCGGCGGATTTCCCCGCTCCTACCTGGCAAGGACCGAGATCGCATCGGGACTCTGGCGGGAAGATTTTGTGAGAACCTTCCTGGAGCGAGACGTGCCCAACCTGGGAATCCGGGTCCCCGCCTTGCAGTTGCGTCGTTTCTGGACGATGCTGTCCCACTACCACGGTCAAGTCCTGAATGTTTCCGAGATCGGGCGCAGCCTGGTTCTCTCCGACACGGCCGTCCGCCATTACCTGGACATTCTTACCGGCACCCTTCTTGTCCGGCAGCTCCAGCCCTGGTTCTACAACACCAAGAAACGACTCGTGAAGCGACAGAAAATCTACATCCGGGACTCCGGCCTGCTCCACACCCTGATGACCATCCGAGAGGAGAACGATCTTCTCCACCATCCCCGCCTGGGCGCTTCCTGGGAGGGCTTCGCCCTGGAGCAGGCGATCCGCCATCTGGGGCTCCACGACGAGGAGGTTTTCTTCTGGGCCGTGCACACCGGCGGAGAACTGGATATCCTGTTCCAGGCACGGGGCAGGCTTTGGGGTATCGAATTCAAGTATATGGACGCGCCGGCCGTCAGCGCGTCCATGCGGTCAGCGATCCGTGAACTGGATCTGTCCCACCTGTGGGTCGTCTATCCCGGCGAAGAAACCTATCCGCTGGACGCGCACATCACGGCAACGGGGTTGAATACTTTGAACCAGGCATTTCGGATGGTCGTCGATCCCGCCGAGACTATCGAAGGCGCAACCCTTGCCGATCGATGATGCGCCCGCTGTCGCTCGTCCCGCGTTTTTCCAGATCGGTTCCTGATTCGTCGGCAACGCCAGACGAACGGGGGTATGAAGGAATTGGAAACGGATTTGTCATGGGTGGAGTAAATCCCAGGATCAAGAACGACTGGAGGTCTATGAAGAAAAACAAAAAAGAAATCGTGAAGCGGCAGGCCAAGATCAAAGAGAAGGCAAGAAAGAAACGGCAGATCCGTCTGGTGAAGCCGCCGCCGAGATTCATGGAACGGCCGCCGATTTCGCAAATGGAGGCGCCCAAAGGTTTCATTGCCATCTCCTCCTCGCAGGCCTTGATGGAGTATGCTAAGCCGCTTATGGAAATAAACGCGGAAAGTCTCGATGAGTTGAACCGAAGGATGGAACTGGCGTCGTCTCTGTGGAACCTGGCCATCAGCAGGCAGAAGAACGAGCGGCAGGAATATTCCCGCTGGATGGAAAGAGCGAAAGCGAGCGCAAAGAAGGTCCTGAACCTGGCCGGCGCGGAGAGAGACCGTTACATCGCGGAGATGATCGAGCGGCAGGTTCATCTTTTCCCCGAGGAGGTGCAGCCGGCGCCGCCCTCCATGTTCATGTACATGAGAAAGGACGTCAGCTATCTGATCCCGCCCTTCGACTACGGCCGGATTCGATTCCGGGTGGATATGACCATTCCGCCGGATGAGGAAGATTTTCGTCTGATCGGTAAGATCGAGGCCTTGGACGATCACATCCGGCGGGGGAGCGACTACGACGCCTACGAGGAACTGGCCCTCTCCATTGAGGATGAAAGTAAGACATGCTTCAAGAAATGGCTGACCGCCAAAGGATTCGAGGATGATCCCGAGCAGTACGCCCACTGCCCGGAGATCTATCTCACCTTCCTCTACCGCTATGTGCACGATGATCCGGTGCTGCTCAAATCCGTTCCCGGTCAATACCTCATCGAGTTCTTCGAGGATTTTCTTCTGAGAAAGGTGATCTGCAAGCCCTCGGAATACCTTTATTGGCCGCCGTCCCTGAAACTCTTCTACCGGTTCTCACACGAGAAAGGCTATCTGTCCTCGAACGAGACGGCCGTCCTCTTCGGGAGTCTGGACGCCATGGAGTCGCACTTCCTGGATATCCTACGGAAACGGTATCAATAAATACATACGTCTGTTGCCATTTTCCTCTTGACAAAATCCGATTTTGAAAGCATGGTGAGCGCGCATTCATAAAATGAACGTCCCTTCTATTATCTGAACTTTGGATCAGCGATGGAGAAAGAGAAGCGCAAAGAGAGGGAATTCAATCTCAGACGGGCGGAGATCCTCATACAGGCGGAGAAGATCTTTTCTGCCAAGGGGTTCTACAACACGACCGTCGCGGAGATCGCCAATGCCTCGGGGTTTGCGATCGGAACCCTCTACCAGTTTTTCAAGAGCAAAGAGAAGCTCTACACCGCGGTGTTGACCGAAAAACTGGAAATGATGTACGCCGGGATTCAGAAGGCGGTGGCGGAAGAGCCGGATCTTCTCAAGAAAATCGAGGTCCTGGTCGCTGCGCAATTCCGATTCGTCGAGAACAATACGGAATTCTGCAGCATCTTCATCCGGGGGGATTACCTCTCGCTTTCCGAGGGGAGCATGGAGCTCCGGGCGCGGATGATCAAGGATTATACCGTCTACGCCTCTTTTGTTGAAGGGGTGATGCGAAAAGGGATCCGGGCCGGTGTCCTGAAGAAGATGGATCCACGCCTCATGGCCGACGCGCTGATGGGTATCATCAATTCCTACGCATCCAAATGGCTGATAGCGGCTGAGGGGACGTCCCCCATGGTCAACGTTCAGACCGTGGTGGACATTTTTTTGGGAGGTGTGAGGGAAAATGCGCATTAGATGGATGTTTTTCCTGGGAGTTTTTTTTGTCGCGACAGCCGGACCGGCGTCCGGCGTTTGGGCGGCGGAAACGATCAAACCGATGTCGTTGCCGGAGAGCATCGACTTGGCCCTGAAGCAGAGCGTTATCCTCCATGCGGCGAAGGAGGGGATCCGGGGGGCCGAGGCGCAGCGGAAGGAGGCGTTCACAGGGTTCCTCCCCAAATTCAGCGCCTCCTATAGCTATACCCGCTACAACCGGGACCCCTATCTGGCTTTTCCCGGCATACCGCCCGTGATCCCGCCTGCCAACCTGACCGTGGGGACGAAAGACAACTACAACTGGATTATCGAGGCGCGGCAGCCGCTCTTTACCGGGGGTGCGCTACTGGCGAACTACGAGGCGAGCAGTATCGGCGCAGAGATCGCCCGCCACGAGGAAACCGCGACTGTCCAGAACCTTGTCCAGGAGGTCAAGGTCTCCTATTTCGACATCCTGAAGGCCGGCCGGATCCAAGAGGTGGCGAAGCAGTCCGTCGAAAGGTTGAAGGCCCACCGGGATACGGCCCAGAATTTCTACGACGTCGGTGTAATCCCCCGCAACGACCTCCTCTATGCGGAAGTGGAGCTGGCGAACGGACGGCAGTTCCTCGTCCGGGCGGAAAACGGCGTCGAGATGGCCAAAGCAAAGTTCAACACGGTTCTGCGCCGGGAGATCAACGTCCCCGTGGAGATCGAGGACATCCTGACCGACCGGCCCTATGAGAAATCGCTGGAAGCGTGTATTGCCGCGGCCCTGGAGAACCGGCCGGAGATCGTGGCGTATGCCCTTCGCCTCGAGCGGGCGAGGAGCATCGTCAATCTCTCCAAAAGCGAGTATTACCCGAATGTGAACCTGGTCGGAAATTACGTAAAGTACGGCGACACGCCGGGCGTCGCCGGAAGTCCTTACAGGGACCAGGAGAGCTGGTACGTCATGGCGGTGGCGAACTGGACCTTCTGGGAGTGGGGGAAGACGAAAAACCGCGTAGATGCAGACCTCAGCCGGGAAAACCAGGCGGCGGACATCCTTGCCAACATCAAAGATCAGATTACCCTCGAGGTGAAGAATGCCTGGCTCCTCCTCCGCGAGGCGGAAAATCAGATCCCGGTGGCGAGGCAGGCGATCGAACAGGCGGAGGAGAACTTCCGGATCAACACCGAGCGGTACAGGGAGCAGGTGGGGACCTCGACCGATGTGATCGATAGCCAGACCCTTCTGACAAAGGCCAGGTCGGACTATTTCAACGCCCTCGGCGACTTCAGCATCGGCCGGGCCAGGCTGGAGCGGGCGATGGGGGTCTCCGCGCGGAGCGGGGTGGAATAAGAAGGAGTGGCAATGAAGAAAGTTTTCTTAAAACGGGCGGCCGGCGTTCTTGCGGTTCTTCTCTTCGCGGCGGCGCCGGCCACTCTTTTTGCTGAGGAGTATTCCCTGGATGATCTCTGCCGGATCGCCCTGACCCGTTCCGAAAAGCTCAAGGCGGCCGAGGAAAACCTTACGATCTCGGAGATAGGGAAGGATAAGGCCTTTTCCTATCTGCTGCCCCGCCTGACGGCGACGGGCGCTTACACCCAGTATTCGGAAAAGAAGTTTACCGCGACGTGGGGTGTCCTGCAGCCGGAGTCGGCCAACGCCTGGGGGGTTCGGGCCGACGAGACCGTCTCGCTGAGCGGCCGGGAACTGACGGCGCTCGGCATCTCCAGGCAGAACGTGACGAAGAGTCAGTATGACCTCGCGGCCATCCGCGAAGACTATCTCCTCCGGTACGTGGCCGCCGCCTACTACAACGTCCTTATGGCCCGGAAGGACCTGGAAATCGCCGATTCCAATCTGGAACGTCTCATGAAATACCGCGAGGCGGCTGAAAAACGGCTCAGGGTCGGCGAGGTGACCAAGACGGCCCTCCTCCGTGCGGAGGGGGAACTGTCCGGGGCGAAGTCGGACCGCCTTCAGGCGCAAAACAGCCTCGAATTGGCGATGGCCGTTCTCGCAAGCAACGCGGGGATCAAGGGCTCTTTTACGCTTCGTGAAGTTCCCGCAGCGGAAGGGGATGTTCCGGCGCTGACCTCCTTCCAGGAGCAGGCCTTTGCGGTCAGGGCGGACCTGAAGAGCATGGAGGTTCAGAAGCAGATCGCCGCTGATCAGACCAAATTTATCGAAGGCGCCTTCTGGCCCAGCCTCTCCGTTTTCGGCGTATATGCTAGGTCCGATCGGTATCCGTCCACGCCGGGTCTGAACCGGGAGAGCATCTACGGGGGGGTTGCGCTGGACTTTCCCTTCTTCGAGGGCGGGCTCCGGAAAGCCGAGGTGTCTGAGGCGAAGGCCCGTGAACGTCAGGCCGCGCTCTTCTATGAGGATACGAAGAAAGGGATCGAGATTGAGGTGCAGACCGCCTACCTGGATTTGGTCACCCAGAAGGGGATACTCCGGTTCTTGAACGATCAACTCGCCTACGCCCGCGACAACTACCGTGCCGTGGCAAGGCAGTTCGATTTCGGTCTGTCGAACAGCCTGGATGTGCTGGACGCCAACACCCTCCTGGTGTCGGCGGAGAGGAAGGCGGCGTCGGCAGCTTACAATTACCGGCTTGCCATTCTCCGGATGAAGAAGGCTACAGGGACGCTGCTTACGACGATGGCCGTGAAGCAGTAGAATATTTTAGCGTCAGGAAGGAGTTTTACATGTTTGGGCGAACGTCGTCTTTAACCGGGGAAAGCAGGCTGGGTCAGCGGAAGGTCAGGCTTGGTTCAGCGGTCATGGCGATACTGCTGGGCGTTGCGGTAACTGCGAATCTCGGGTGCAATAAACAGGAGCAGAAGGAGGTGAAGGAGAGGGCCGTCAACGTCCAGGTCTGGACGGCAGAGAACCGTTCCCTCCGGCCTTTTGTGGAGTCGATCGGGACCCTCAATCCTTACGACATGGTCACCATCAGTTCTGAACTGGACGGGATCCTGAAGTCGATCCATGTCAACGAGGGATCTTCCATCACCCGCGGTCAACTCATTGCCGAGATCAAGGAAACCGATTACCAGCTCGCCGTGGAGCAGGCAGCAGCCGTCCTGAAGCAGGCGGAGGCGGCCCTGGCCAATGCGAATCTGGAGCATCAGCGCAAGGAGTCCCTCTACAAGGAGGAACTGGTGACGAAGCAGCAGTTCGACGACATCGTCGCGCGCCTTGCCCTGGCCCAGGGGGATGTGGAAAGGGCAAAAGCCGGGCTCGATCTGGCGAAGGAGAAGTTGACCAAGACAAAGATTTTCGCCCCCATGGCGGGCAGCGTCAAGGAGAAGAAGGTCACCGCGGGGGACTATATCCGCAACGGCACGTTCCTGGCCTCGGTCATCCGGACCGATCTTCTGAAACTCTCTTTCAGCGTGTCCGAGAAGGATGTGGGAAGACTTCGGATGGGGCAGGATGTCGCCTTTGAGGTGGATGCCTTTCCCGGGCGAGAATTCCGCGGCCAGGTAAAGACGATCCATCCCAGTCTCGAGGAGAAAACCCGCTCCCTCCAGGTGGAGGCGGTGGTGGCGAACACGGATCGGAGCCTCAAACCGGGGCTTTTCGCCCGGGTAACGCTCTACACCGGGCCGGCGCGAGGCACGATCGTCGCCCCGGTCACCGCGCTCCTCTACGACAACTCCGCCACCAAGCTCTTCGTCGTGGAAGGGGATCGGGCGAAGGAAAGGCAAGTAAAGATCGGCCGAAAATACGGGGAGTTCATGGAAATCACCGAAGGGCTGAAGGAAAAGGAGATCGTCGTGACCGTGGGACAGAACAATCTGATGGAAGGGGTGCTGGTCAATGTGGCTCGCTGATACCTCAGTCAAGAGGCCGGTTTTTGCCACCATGGTCATCATGGCCCTGGTGGTCCTCGGCGTGGTCAGTTATCCGGAGATCGGCGTCGATCTCTTTCCCAAGGTCGATTTCCCGATCGTCACCATCTCCACGCACCTCAAGGGGGCGAGCCCCGAGGTCATCGATGTCGACATCACGGACAAGATCGAAGGGGCGGTCAATACGATCAACGGCGTAAAGTCCATCACCTCGAGCAGCACCGAGGGGGACTCCCGGGTGACAGTGGAATTCGTCCTCGAGCGAGATATCGACCTCGCCGTCCAGGATGTCCGGGAAAAGGTTGCCCTGATCCGGAACAAGCTTCCCGACGACATCGACGAACCCCGCATCGCCAAGGTCGATCCGGACGCGACGGCGGTCATGTGGCTGAACCTCTCGGGTCAGAAAACGGTCCGGGAGCTTTCCACCTATGTCGACGAGGTCCTCAAGGAGCAGCTCCAGCGGATCAACGGCGTCGGCGACATCCAGTTGGGCGGCCTCCGGCTGCGGCAGGTTCGTGTCTGGCTCGACGCCGGCAAGCTCAGGGCCTATGAGCTCACCGCGAACGACGTCATGGGCGCCCTCCAGCGGCAGAACATCGAACTCCCCGGCGGCCGGATCGAAAGCCTCTCCAAGGAGTACACGGTCAAGGTCAAGGGGGAGTTCCTCAATGTCCCCGACTTCAACGACCTGGTTATCGCCTACGACAAGGGCGCCCCCGTCCGCCTCAGGGACATCGGGAAGGCGGAGGACGGGATGGAGGAGCGGCGCGACATCGTCCGCTTCAACGGGATCCCGGCCGTCGGGATGGGGGTCCAGAAGCAGTCCGGAACGAACACCGTGGCCGTCGTCAACGCGGTCAAGGCGGAGATCGCGAAGATCAACAAGACCCTTCCGCCGGGGATGACCCTGAACATCGCCATCGACCAGTCCACCTTCATCAGGCGGTCCATCGCGGAGGTGCAGAAGCACCTGATCCTCGGAAGCTTGTTCGCGATCCTCGCCGTCTTCATTTTCCTCAGGAACATCCGGACGACGGTGATCAGTGCGTTGGCCCTGCCGATCTCCATCATCTCCACCTTCGCTCTGATCCGGGCCTTCGGATTCACCTTCAACAACATGACCATGCTGGCGCTGACGCTCTCCGTCGGGCTCCTCATCGACGACGCGATCATCGTCATCGAGAACATCTACCGCCACGTCGAGGAGGGGATGGCGCCGCGCGAGGCGGCGACCTTCGGCACCTCCGAGATCGGCCTCGCCGTCATGGCGACCACCTTCGCCATCGTGGCGATCTTTCTCCCGGTCGCCTTCATGAAGGGGATCATCGGGCGGTTCTTTCTCCAATTCGCCCTCACGGTCGTATTTTCGGTCCTGGTGTCGCTCCTGGTCTCCTTCACGCTGACGCCGATGCTCGCCTCGATCTTTCTGAAGCGCATTGCCCTCAAGCGGGAAAACAGGGCCGGCGCACCGGCCGCCATTGCGCCGCATCACCGCCTGGCGGACGGGTTTGAGCGGGGCTACAAGAAACTGGAGGCGGGCTACCGCCATGTCCTGGCCTTTTCCCTGAACCATCGCGGGCCCATGCTGATCGGCGCCCTGGTGATTTTCGGCGGCAGCCTCTATCTGACAAAATACATGGGGAAGGAATTTATTCCTCCGGAGGACCAGGGGCAGTTCATCGTCCGTCTGGAGGCGCCCATTGACTATTCTCTGGAGAAGGCAGATGAGTTGTTCCGGCCCGCGGAGCAGATCCTGAGGCGGACGCCGGAGGTCAGGGCGGTTTTTTACCGGCTGGGAATCGGCGGCTCGATCAACCGGGCGATGATGATGACCAGCCTCATCCCGAAGAGAGAACGCAATAAAACCCAGATGGATCTGAAAAAAGAAGTCCGTCAGAAGCTGAGCCGGTTTCCCGGCCTCAAGGTAACGGCGGAGGACTTCTCCATGATCGGCGGCGGACAGAGGCAGGTGCCGATCCAGTACAGCGTCCGGGGACCCGATCTCATGGCGATCCAGGCCTATGCGAAGCAGATCGCCGGTGACTTCTCAAAAATACCGGGGATCGTGGATGTGGACACCTCCCTGGAACTGGGCAAGCCTGAACTCAAAATCTTCATCGACCGGGACAAGGCGGCCGATCTCGGGGTGGACGTATCAGCCATCGCCGAGGCGATCAACCTCCTGATCAGCGGTGAAACCGAGGTGACGAAGTACAAGGATGAGAGCCGGGGGAAGCGATACGATCTGCGGATCCGCCTCAATCCTGAGGAACGGAGAAATCCCGATGATCTAAGCAGGCTCTACGTCCGGTCGAAAGAAGGGCGTCTCGTCGAACTGCGCAACCTTGTTCGGATCCAGGAGGGGGGCGGACCGAGCGTCATCAACCGCGTCGACCGCCAGCGGGCGGTTACCCTTTTTGCCAGCCTCGAGGGGATACCCCTGGGGCAGGCGATCGAGGACCTCAACGGCATCGCGGACAAGATCCTTCCTTCCGACTTTCTTCCGAAATATCGGGGGCAGGCCGATACGATGAAGGAATCCTTCGGGTACCTGATGTTTGCCATCATTCTCGGAGTGATCATGGCCTACATGGTTCTTGCCGCCCAGTTCGAGAGCTTTGTCCATCCCTTCACGGTTCTCCTGGCCATGCCGCTCTCCTTCATCGGCGCGTTCGGGGCGCTCCTGTTGACGGGACAGACGCTCAGCATATTCACTTTCATCGGCCTCATCCTCCTCATGGGGCTGGTCAAGAAAAACGCGATTCTGCTGGTCGATTACACGAACGTCCTGCGGGCGCGCGGTCTTTCCCGGCGGGAGGCGATCCTCCAGGCCGGTCCGGTCCGGCTCCGGCCGATCCTGATGACCACCTTCGCCATGGTCTTCGGGATGCTGCCGGTCGCCTTGGGCGTGGGAGAGGGGGCCGAAACCCGTTCTCCGATGGGCATCGCTGTTATCGGCGGGCTCCTGACATCGCTCTTCCTGACGCTCGTGGTCGTGCCGGCTGCTTATGACCTCTTCGACGACCTGCAGGGTTTCTTCAAACGGCGCCGGAAGAAGAAAAATGTCGGCGCAACGGAAAAAACGGCAGCCTCTCCCGACGTCGCCTGACGATCGGACGGACATGAATCAGGAGGTGGGGCACATGAAAATGTTTCTGGTCATTTACTGCGAGGCGGCGGATGAAGAGAATTGACGTGTAGGAATGGATTGCATTCAATAACCGGTGACGAATGTTTAGCTTGAGGTCGGATATGGCCAAAGGACAGACAACCCGAAGACAGAAGGACATCTCCCGTGTCCTGCGGGAGAAAAAACAGATTCCCCCGCCGGAGAAGATCAGAAAAGAGGGGAAGGGCAGGAAGAGGTGAGAGAAAGAGGATGCGTCTGGTCCGCAAAGGACAGGGAAAGGATCGCCGCCGAGGGCCTGACCCTTGATGAGGCGGATAGACAGATGGAGATCTTCCGGCGGGGCGTCCCGCCGGTCCGCCTGAATCGCCCCTGCCGGGCGGGGGACGGGATCGTCGTCATCTCCGGGGAGGAGAAGGCAGGGCTCCTGGCGGCTTACGAAGAGGCCCGCCGGACGCGCCGGTTGATTAAATTTGTGCCGGCCTCCGGGGCGGCGACCAGGATGTTCAAAGACTGGTACCGCGCTCTCGATGGGAAGGCTATTGCTGAGGAGTCCGAAAGGGAGGACTTCCTCCATGATCTGCGGAGATACGCCTTTTTCCCTGATCTGGCGGCTGCCGCAGCCGCGAAGGGGAAGGATCTGGAAGCCCTGATCGGGAAACGGGATGCGAAGTCCATCCTGAAACTCATCCTGACGGAAGAGGGGCTCCAATACGGGCGTCTTCCCAAGGCACTGCTGAAATTCCACGCTTATCCGGGAGGAAGCCGGACCGCCCTCGAGGAGCACCTCGTCGAGGCGGCCCTCTACGCCCGGGACTCCGGGAACGTTTCCCGCCTCCATTTCACAGTCTCACCGGAACACGAACGCGCCGTCCGGGAGTTGTTGTCGAGAATAATCGGAGATTACGAATCACGCCTGGACACGGTTGTTGTCGACCTCACTACCCAGGACCCTGCGACGAATACTCTCGCGGCGGATCCAAAGCACGGGCCGTTCAGGGACGAAAGGGGGGAGCTGGTCTTCCGGCCGGGGGGACACGGCGCCCTCCTTGCGAACCTCAATGCCCTGGAGGCGGATATCGTCTTTCTGAAGAACATCGACAATTGCGTTCCCGACCGCCTGAAGCCGGAAACGGTTCTCTGGAAGAAGCTTCTTGCCGGTTATCTGATTGCCCTTCAGGAGGAGATATTTGCCTCTCTCCGTCTTCTCGATGAGGGTGGCGGCACGGAGGGAGAGATGGAGAGGATCGGCGATTTCTGCAGGGAAAAGGTGCAGCTTGTTTTTCCGCCCGGATTCGGGAACCTCTCCCCTGCCGAGCGGCGGGCGTTCCTGTTTGGGAAACTGAACCGGCCGATCAGGGTCTGCGGGATGGTGAAAAACGAGGGGGAACCGGGAGGCGGTCCTTTCTGGGTCGATGAGCGCGAAACAGGGACCTCCCTCCAGATCGTCGAAGAGTTCCAGATCGACCGGAATTCGGAGGCGCAGCGGACCCTCTGGGCCTCCTCCACGCACTTCAACCCGGTCGACCTGGTCTGCGGGATCAGCGATTACCGCGGACGGAAGTTCGATCTCACTGCGTTTGTCGATCCGGAGACGGCGACCATCACCCGGAAATCGGAGAAGGAGAGGGAGCTCCTGGCACTGGAGCGGCCGGGCCTGTGGAACGGGTCGATGGCCTTCTGGAATACCGTCTTCGTGGAGGTGCCGCTCGCGACCTTCAATCCGGTGAAGACGGCCGCGGATCTTCTCCGCCCGCAGCACCTTCCCGGCTGAAAGCTCTCAGAGGGAGATTTTTATCATCTCAATTCGCGATTCCGGCTGCTTTTCAAATCGCGTCAGTATCTGATGACGCGTCCCCCCTTGGCGCCATTAAGGAGAGACCCTGCTTCCGGGGGCATGTCGAAATCGATCAGGTAAAGCGGTTCACCACCGGTCATCGCCATAAGGGCAGGAAAGGTGGCGGTGAGCCGCGGCCGTTTGCCGTCTTTAGGAATCCGGAAGGAGAAATAACCGAATGAGACTGGGATATTGAGCCCTTGAAGCACACCTTCGATGAGAGGTCTGTTCCGATCCGTCTCCCCGATGAGGATGACCTCCGTTCCCGCCTCTTTCAGGATGCGGACGAACTGTTCCGGCAGCTTCTTCGTGTGGAGGATGAACCGCTTTTCTCCCTTCACAAGG
>MICJ01000079.1:0-14782 GCA_001830835.1 Syntrophobacterales bacterium GWC2_56_13
AGGGAGACTTCTACCAAACCGAAACCGATGGTCAGGGGGTTCTTTGATAAGGCATAGGGACCGGCGCCATCAAATGAAACGACCGGGTAGCGCTGAAAAGCTGCCCGGTTTTGATTTTCGATTGATCGTGATGGCCACCTCAGCCTACCTGAGGCTATCAGGTCCATTTAGAATAAGGAATTATCAGCCTGCTTATGCTGGTTGCTGTGGTTTTCCCTTGACAAGCCGGAGTGAAATAATTTACAAGGCAGCCGAAGGAACATCCCAGGTAAACAATTTTGAACCCCAGGAAAATCTTTGAGAGATAAGATGCGGTTTTAAACCATGGAAGGGAGGGATTAGCCATGGGAAAAAAAGCTGAGATCAGGCTCGATATCCTGATCAAAAAAGAGGAGGATTATTTTCTGGCGCATTGCCTCCAGTTTGATATTGTCACTACTGCCGATACGCTGGAAGAGGTTCGCAAGGACATCATCAATCTTTGCCGTGCGCATATTGAATTCTCGCATGAGCACGACAACCTTGATTATCTCTTTTCCCCCGCCCCAAAGGAGGTTTGGGCGGAGTATCTGGCCATGTCCAAAAAGGAAGACTGCGATGTAGAAAACACATCCTTCAACGATTCCCCGCGGATGAATCCATTCACGGCTCAAGAAGTCTACTGCTATGCCTAAAAGCCTTCAATACCATGAATTTCTTACAAGATTAAAGAACTTCGGAGTTATTGAGATTCCCAACAAAGGAAAAGGAAGTGAACGATATCCTGTCCGTCCCTCCATAAGCCGAAAATTCGGGGTAGGAGCGGGATAAAATGACTCAGTGTTATGAAAAAAACAAAGATAACCAGTAAAATATGGGAGTATATTTGGGGGTATCCATATTACATCCCCTTTTGCTGTAAATTTAATTATCGTCATCTTGTCCCGCGTCAGAAGAAAAGCTGACAGATTCATTCAGGCCGTGCACACGGGTGGCAAAGTCAATATTGAACCAAAGTAATTATCTTGACACTCAAGTGCCATCTTCCTATACTCAGTCCATCAAGAAGGATCTTGCAAAAATTTCAAATGGACTGAGTCTGGTTTTCGTTCTCACTCGACGCATTGGCGTCTGGTACGATGGAGTCCGTTTATCTCAACTGCAATCCGGCCGCACGAGAAGTATGTGATCGAACGTTATCTTCGTCGCGAACGGGTTGCTCAACCGAAAGGAATTCCTATGCTTGATTTCAGCGAAGAAAGAAAACGTTTTGGAGAAAGCTGCACTGCCTGCGGACTGTGCGTGGCAGTCTGCCCCATCATTCCCGAAACCGATGTTCGAGACATCGAACCGGCAGCAATAATGGAATCAGTGATGGCTCTGTATCACTCTGGAACCATGAGTCCAACGGCCAAGACCCGGATCTATTCTTGCATGAGCTGTCAGACATGCAAGAATGAATGTCCGGAAGGCCTGGACCCCGGCCTTGGGTTATCCCTGGCCAGGGCGATTCTTCAGGAAAAGGGAGAACCCACGCCCCGAGGCCTATCTTTTCTCCTGCCGGAGACGGAGTTCAACCTCATGAAGGCGATTGAAGCCATCCAATTGAAGCCGGAAGAGCGACCCTGGGTGACCGATGTGGTCAGGCAAAAACCCAGTTCATCAAAGACAGTGCTTTTCACCGGATGCACCGGCCTCATGCAGCCCGATTTGGTAAGCACGGCCCTGGACTTGATCCGTCGCGTCGATCCCTCTGCTCAGGCCTTGGGTGGAATCGATTATTGCTGCGGAGATACGAATCTGCGGGCGGGAAACCCGGCTGCCAGTGCGTCGCATTTCCTCCGTCTGGTGGAGGGGCTGGAATCCTTTTCTCCCAAAAATGTCGTGTTCCTATGTCCAACATGCAACTCCTTTTTTGACCTTCATGCCCCAAAAACGACATGGTCCTGGCAATTTATCACTCAATTTCTTGTTGATCACCTGGAGAAGCTCGGTCCTTTGAAAGAATTAAACGCCACGATCACCATCCACGATGCATGTCATCTGGTTCGGGGTGAAAAACCTGAGTCCGAATCACCGCGTACATTGGCAAAGGCCATACCCGGAATCAAGGTCGTCGAAATGGAAAACTGTGCAGAAAATGCTCTTTGCTGTGGTGGATCTGCCATGGCTGCGGCGGGCAAGCCCGGCACGGACTTTCGTGCCAGACGTTTGAAGCAGGCGGTGGACACCGGCGCACAGATCATGGCTCCCTATTGCCCGGGCTGTCAGTCGGTTTTTACTCCCGAAAGGCCCAACCTGCCTATCCAGATCGAATCCCTCATCACGTTGCTGGGCCGATCGGCAGGGATTTGTCACGAAGACAAGCTTTTTCGATTCCTGAGCTACCGCGATGGCAAGAGAGTCCTTTCCGAGGCTGAGGAATGCGTCCAGGCGTCCGAACTTCCCAAAGAGAAGCTCATGGGGTTCATCACAAAATACTTCAGATGAGTTTTGAACCTTTTTCATCGCACGGGCAAAACGCATATAAATCTGGATAAGCAGGGAATGAACAGAAAAAGGGGTGTGGCGGGAACAGACTCTCTGAAGAGTTCCCTTGAGGAAAGGATCCGGGAATCAACGAAGCTGCGGGGAAGCACGGTATTTGTCCCGGAAATTCCTGCCGGCAGCAATAAAATAGGCAGGCCGCCGATCTTGTAATCGACCATGATGCGGGCCGCCTCTTCCAAAGGACAATTATCGCCTACCGTGACCACCCGCTTGGTCATCACGTTCTTCATCTTCAGTTTGGAGAGAAGATAGTGCACCTCAGCTATCGAACAAAAATCCCGGTTGTTGCCGATTGCCGCTGAAGATCCGAGTGCCGACAAGATCTTCGGAAATGCCAGGCAATGGGTATGGCATTTAAGCCGTCGTGGATGCCTATCTGCGGTTGTTCCATTTTGCGATTGCATTTCCTGCCCGGCTAATGTAAAGACACATCTGCAAAAATGGGCAAGCATTGCATGGGAAAACAAAAGAAATACTACGCAGTCGCCAGGGGTTTTAAGCCCGGCATCTATGCCGCCTGGTTTGGTCCGGGGGGTGCTGAGGAACAGATCCGTGGATATGCCGGCGCCCTGTACAAGGGATTTGCATCGATAAGTGAAGCCCGGCAGTGGCTGCAGAACCCCGCATACAAGAAGTCGCCTTTACGTACGGAGCATAAAAGCCCAACCCTTCTTGCACCCGGATCGCTGCCGGGAAAGATCATGATCTATACCGACGGGGGATGTCGGAGAAACCCCGGACCGGGAGGATTCGGCGCAGTCATCATCGATGGGGAAAATCGGACCGAACTCGCTCAAGGTTATGTTCTCACCACCAATAACCGAATGGAACTGATGGCTTGCATCGCGGCGCTCGAGGCATTGGAGACCTCGGCTGACGCGATACTTCACAGCGATTCGCGATACGTTGTCAACGGTATAAACCAGGGTTGGGCCCGTAAATGGCGTCTCAACAACTGGATGCGCACGAAACGAGAAGCTGCCGAAAATTGCGATCTCTGGGCGCGGCTGCTGGATCTGTGCGCTTTGCAGCGAGTAGAGTTTGTCTGGGTGCGCGGCCATGCCGGACATCCGGAAAATGAGCACTGTGATATGCTGGCGACAAAGGCTGCGGAAGGCGCGGACCTCAAGGAGGATACCGCCTATCTCCAGAACCGCACCAAAATGCCGTATACATTTTTTTGAGGAAGCAAACTGAATGCCGCTGCATATCCGCCCAGAGTATCTCATGGCAACTAAGAACTCCTTTTTTACCCAGGAGATTCCAATCCCCCCAGGCAGCAATGAGGTTATCCATGTCTGATATCATTAAAATCCGCGGAAATTCAACTAAGTCGCTCGGCCAACTATTGCATGGTCTCGGGAAACCTTTTTCCCCCGGCGAAACGGTGGGAATTAAGATCCACTGGGGGGAGAGGGGAAACGCCGGTTTTCTCCCCCCACGCTACACGCGCGAGATCGTCCGGTGGCTTCGCGAATCGGGCATCGAACCTTTCGTTTTCGATACGACCGTTCTCTATTCCGGGGGGAGGCGCACCGCGGCCGACAGTCTGGAAACGGCCGCACAACACGGCTTCACGGAGGAGTACCTCGGCTGTCCCGTCCGGATCGGAGACGGCATGGACGGCCGGGATCTGGAAGAGATCCCGGCGGGGTTCCGCCATTTTTCCACCGTTCAGGTCGCCTCGATCATCCGGAAGGCCGATGGTTTCGTGATCTTCTCCCACTTCAAGGGACACCTGGGATCGGGTTTCGGCGGCGCCGTCAAGAATATCTCTATGGGACTGGCCTCCCGGGCGCAGAAGCAGCGGATGCACGCCGACGCCCATCCCGTTCTTAAACCGGGAAAATGCAACCGGTGCGGTCTCTGCGCCGAAATTTGCCCCGCTGGCGCCGCCATCCTGCCCGAGGACGGCGATCCGATGTATGATCTCAAGATCTGCATCGGCTGCTCACAGTGCATCGCCCTCTGCCCGAAGAGCGCCCTGAAGATCTTCTGGGATTCGGATGAGACGGTCTTCCAGGAAAAGCTCGTGGAGACCGCCGCGGCGCTCTGGAATCAGATCGGGAGAAGAACTGTCGTCATCAACGGCCTGATCGGGATTTTATCGGAGTGCGACTGCATGCCGGGGAAGTATCCGGTCATCGCGGAGGATTTCGGCTTTATCTGCGGATGCCATCCGGTGGCTGTCGACGAGGCCTCCCTGCTGCAAATCGGCGCGGAACCCTTCGATCAGGCCCATCCCCGCATCCCCTGGCGGAGACAGTTCGACTATGCCCGCGAGATCGGCTTTACGCTTTAATGTAACAGGGGGGACAATCCTTCCGCCCTGCCTTGCATCCAGGGAGAAGGAAAGGACGCAATATCAACCGCTATCTTCCGTGTCGGAAATCCCTGCCCTGGGGGCGGAAAGCCTCACTTCGTTTTGCCGGTAACGTTCATCCTCAAGAATCACGATATCCCGCCGGATGAGATGTTCCAGGTGCTTTTTCATGAGGACCCGCTCTCCGAAGGCAAAAAATACCTTCGGCTCCCGCGGTCTTTTATAGATGATCCGGGCCTCGAGGATCTCTTTTAGAGTTCTGGGCGTCTCCAGGAGATCGAGAAGCCTTTTTTCCCTTTCCGCGATCACCGCCCCATAGAGCCGCCAAAGTTCCGCCGGAGGTTGTTCGAAGACGCCGTTTTCATGGCCGGTCAAAACGATCTGCGCGCCGATCTCTTGGAGGAGAGCGATGGAGGCCCGCGTCGCGTCGATGTCGGAAAACAGGTCGCCGTACCACGGTCCGAAACGGGTGAGGTCATAATCCCCGGAGAACAGGACCCCGTGCTCCCGGAAGAAGAAGGCAAGATGGCCCGGCGTATGGCCGGGTGTTGCTATCACCTCCACGGAAACATTCCCCAGCCGGAGGGTCTCGCCTCCGACGAGATGCCGGGCCGGTCTTCTCGGCCGAAAATGAAACTGTTCCAAAAGGAGCGGCTCCCAGAATTGCCGCTCCTCGGCATCGAAGCCGTACCAGTCCAGCAGGATCTGAAGATCTGCCAGCGGCGGCGCGTCCTCCGGCGAGACCCACAGGGGAAGATCGTCAAAGAGGTCCAGATGCATGAAATGGTCCTCGTGCCAGTGGCTGAGCCAGACCATCTTTACGCCCTCTTCGGCGCGGAGCCGGATGAGCCTCTCCCGGCTGGAGGCGGGATCGATCAGAACGCCCGCGCCTTCGATATAGAGGGAATGGCAGAAGGGGTAGCGACCCCCATTTTCGCCCGGGAGGAAACGGACCGGTCCGAAGGATTGCTCTTCCATGGTGATCTCCAAAATGAGAACGATTATCTACGTCCTGGCGAAACGGCAGCACTATAGAAAGGATGGGCGGCAGATGTCAAGAGAAACCCCGCGGCCTATTTCCTTGACCGGACCGGAATTATACCCTATAGTCCCGCTGTTTTTTCAGGCATGTTATTTTTACGCTTCCAGTCAGAGAAAGACAGAAAAAATGATCGCTTACGAAAAAGAGCTCAATCCGGAACAGTGCCGGGTGGTGATGGAAGAGGGGGGGCCGCTTTTAGTCATTGCCGGGGCGGGGAGCGGAAAAACACGGACGCTGACCTATCGCGTCGCCCGCTTGGTCGAAGGCGGTATCCCGCCGGAGCGGATTCTGCTGGCCACATTCACGAACAAGGCCGCCCGGTCCATGCTCTCCCGGGTGGCGGCGCTCATCGGAAGGGAGGTCGGCGGCCTCTGGGGCGGCACCTTTCATCACTGCGCCCATCTGACGCTCCGGGTGCATGCCGACCGCCTCGGTTATGCACGCAATTTCTCGATCATGGACAGTGAAGACGCCAGACAGCTGCTCAACACCTGCATCGCGGAATGCGGAGTGGCCGTAAAAAGCGAAAAATTTCCCCGCGGCGAGGTGGTGGGGGAGATAGTCAGTCTTGCCGTCAACACGGAGGCGCCGCTCCCGGACGTAATCGAGAACCGCTTTCCTTTCTTTTCGCACCGGACGGAGGAGATCGCCGCGGTCGCCGAGCGCTACCGGGACCGGAAAAAGACGCTCAACGTGATGGATTTCGACGACCTCCTCTACAACTGGCGGGAGCTCCTGCTACATTTTGAGGATGTTCGCGAGTTGTATGCAGGCCGGTTCCTCCATGTCCTCGTCGATGAGTACCAGGATACGAACCGGCTTCAGGCGGAGATCATGGATCTGGTCGCCTCCCGGCACCGGAACCTGATGGTCGTGGGTGACGATTCCCAGAGCATCTACTCCTTCAGGGGGGCAAACTTCGAGAACATTATGCGGTTTCCTAAACGGTATCCTGACTGCCGGATCTTCAAGTTAGAGACGAACTACCGCAGCACGCCGGAGATTCTGCACCTGGCCAATCTGTGCATCACCAACAATGAGAACCAGTTTCAGAAGACTCTGCGGGCGGTCCGGGGGCAGGGGGTTCGTCCGGTCCTTGCCCCGGCCAGAAATGTCCTCCAGCAGGCCGACTTTGTCGCCCAGCGCATCCTGGAGCTCCATCGCAGCGGCATCCCGCTCGGCCAGATCGCCGTCCTCTACCGGGCCCACTATCACTCCATGGAGGTCCAGATGGAGATGACCCGCCGGAGGATCCCCTTCGAGATTCGCTCCGGCATCCGTTTCTTCGAACAGGCCCACATCAAGGATGTCACCTGTTATCTCCGGATCATCGTCAATCCCCGGGACGAAATGGCCTGGCGGCGCTTGCTCCGACTCTATCCGAAGATCGGCCGGGTCACGGCGGAGAAGGTCTGGCATTTCGTCGCCGACCGTTCCGATCCCCAGGCGGCGGTCCTCGCTGATGAATTTACCAAGAGCGCTACGCGCCCGGCAATCCAGAGCCTGACAAGGGTCCAGGATACCTTTCGCCTCCTTCAGGCCTTTGCCGAATCAGGTCCCGTCGAGATGATCGACGCGGTCCTGAGAAGCGGGTACCGCGATCTGCTCCGGGAGAGGTACAGCGACGCCTCTTCCCGGGAAGAGGATCTGATCCAGCTCGCCAATTTCTCCTCCCGCTTCGCCTCGCTGGCGGATTTTCTAAGCGAGCTCGCCCTTCTGACCAACATAACTGAAAATGACTCGCAAGAGGAGACCGCTCAGGACCGGGTGGTGCTCTCCTCGATCCATCAGGCGAAGGGGCTGGAATGGACGGCGGTTCTCATGATCTGGTGCTCGGAGGGAATGATGCCTCTCGCCCGCGCCCTGAAGGAGCCGGGGGGTGAAGAGGAAGAGCGGAGACTGTTCTATGTGGCGACCACCAGGGCGAAGGATCAGCTTTACCTCTGCTATCCTCTGACCGATTATGCACGGGGGATGGGGCATTTGCCCGTGAGCCCCTCCCGTTTCATCATGGAACTTTCGCCTTATTCCGCCCGGGCCAAGGACCGTCCGTACGAGCAGTGGCTTATCGACGACGAGTATGCATGAAATAAGGGGAGCGTCAGAAAGAACGCTCCCCTTATCCCCGCCATTCACCGGGACCGTCATATCCAGCGGTCCGATTTCGATTTGGCTTCGGATTCCTCCCGGAGCGCGATCTGGGTCGCCTCGGCGATGTGCTCCTCCCGCTTGACCCAATCTTCGAACCTGATGTCGACGCCGAAGATCCCGACCATCTCGTCCTTCTCGTCCACAATCGGAGAGGAAACCGTGATGCAGAGCGCCCCGGTCATCTTGGAGATGTAGAAATTGGTCACGTGGATCTTTCCGGTCTGCAGAGGCTTGATGAACCACTCGCGATCCGACTGGTCAGTACCGACGCCGTAGTTCTCGTACTTGGCCCGATCGGCGATATTGGTGATGTTTCTCGTGGTCTTGCGCCCGTTCATGTCCACCACATAGGCGAACTGGATGGAGGGATTCTCCTCGATGAACTGCTGCATGACCGGCTCTTGGAGCTCCGGTTTCATGGTTTTCATCACCGGATGCTCGATCACTTGCGTCACGACGTTCACCGCCGCCTGCGCCGCCATGAATTTGATCTTCTCCAGATCGGACAGGAAGAGCTCGGGGATGTAGTTCCTGACCCTCTTCTCCAGTTCCTCATTTGAGATACTCGTCATACGGCCGCCTTCATACTCTTCGGTAATCCACTTGTGGATCCTGGAGACGCCGGGGTTCCTCTTGTCCACGGCATTATCCCCTGTAAGACCGAGATGGACGTTGATCCAGAAGGCGATGCCGGATTTGCCCGATTTGTCGGTGATCATCGGGATGATCGGTCGCTTGAGGATCCTGGTGGTATCGAAGATGTTGTAGATCTCCTCGCATTTGATCAGGCCGTCCACATGGACGCCGGCCCTTGTCACGTTAAAATCCGCTCCCACGAAGGGGAAATTCGGCGGAATCCGGACGCCGATCTCCTTTTCAAAATAACGGGCGATATCGGTGATCACAGTCGTATCGATCCCGTTCGTTGCGCCGCGGAGGCCGATATATTCAATGATCAGCCCCTCCAGGGGGGGGTTGCCTGTCCGCTCTCCCAGGCCGAGCAGCGTCGTGTTGGCGGCGCTGCAGCCGTACAGCCAGGCGGTGGTCGCGTTGACCATCGCCTTGTGAAAATCGTTGTGTCCGTGCCACTCCAGAAGGTGGCCGGGGACGCCCCCGTCCTCGATAAACGCCCGGACAAGTTTGTCCACGCTCCTGGGGAGGGAGGCGCCGGGATAGGTCACGCCGTATCCCATCGTATCACAGAGCCGGATTTTGATGTCGATCCCGCTTTCCTCCCTAAGTTTCATCAGCTCGATGGCAAAGGGGATGCAGAAGCCGTAAATGTCGCCCCGGGTGACATCCTCGAAATGGCAGCGGGGAATGATGCCGGCGCCGAGGATGGATTTGACTATGCCGAGATAATCGTCCATCGCCTGACGGCGGTTCCTGTTGAGCTTGAGAAAGATATGGTAATCGGAAGCTGAGGTGAGGATGCCGGTTTCCCTCAACCCAGCCTTCTTGACCAGCGGGACGTCATCCGCGCTGGCCCTGATCCAGCCTGTGATTTCCGGATAGCGTAACCCGAGGTCTTGACACTTCTCCACGGCCTCCCTGTCCTTGGAGCTGTAGAGGAAGAATTCCGACTGGCGGATCACGCCGTTCGGTCCGCCCAGACGGCTCATCAATGTAAAGAGGTCCACGATCTGCTGGACGGTATAGGGTGGCCTGGCCTGCTGGCCGTCCCGGAAGGTGGTGTCGGTGATGAAAATATCCTCCGCGGGATCGATCGGGATGATTTTGTGGTCGAAATCGATCTTGCATACTTCATCATAGGGGAAGACATCCTTCTGAAGATTCGGCTCTTCCACATCCTTGAGAGCGAACTTCCAGAAACTGGTATGCTCGTGATCCAGAACCTTTTTGTCCTTGTTCCATCTTGCCATATTTTCGATTCCCTTCTCCTAAAGCGGTTTGCTGACTGCCTTTCGGCGTTACGTCACGATCTTCAACGAAAGCTCCATGAGCTGTTCCACGCTGACCTGCGACGGGGCGTCTGTCAGCATGCAGATGGCCTTCTGCGTCTTGGGAAAGGCGATCACGTCCCGGATGGACTCCGATCCCGTCATCAGCATGATCAGGCGGTCGAGACCGAAGGCTATACCGCCGTGGGGAGGGGTCCCATATTCCAGGGCGTCCAGAAGAAAGCCGAACTTGCTCCTTGCCTCCTCATCGCTCAGCCCCAGGGCCCGGAAGATCATCGCCTGAACATTCTTCTGGTGAATCCGGATGCTGCCTCCCCCGATCTCGGAGCCGTTTAGCACCAGGTCATAAGCCCGGGCATGAACCTTTCCCGGATCCGTCTCGATCAGGGGCAACTCGTCCAGGACCGGCGAGGTGAAGGGATGGTGCGTCGAAACGAATCGCTTTTCAGTATCACTGAACTCAAACAGAGGAAATTCAGTCACCCAGGTGAAGGCCATTGCCCCGGGGTCGATCAGGTTGAGTTTTTTCGCCAGGTGGATCCGGAGATTTCCCAAAGCGTCACAGACCACTTTCGGCGAATCGGCGACAAAAAGAATAACATCTCCTTCGCGCGCCTCCATTTTTTCGTTGATGGCCGCAACTTCTCCCTGGTTGAGGAATTTAAAGATCGGCGAAGTCCAGCCGTCCGGACTGACCCTGGCCCAGGCCAGCCCCCCGGCGCCGTACTGGGCAACGTAATCTTTGAGCTCATCCAGGTCCTTCCGGGAGAGTCGCTTTCCATCCTCGATGCAGATAGCCTCGATCACACCGCCTCCCTCAGCGATCTCGGCGAAGAGCTTGAATCCCGATCCCTTTAAGATATCCGTCAGATCGCGAAGTTCCAGTCCGAAACGGATATCGGGATTGTCCTTCCCGAAGCGGCTCATGGCCTCCCGGTAGGAGATCTGCGGAAAGGGGAGGGGGAGCTTCCGGTCGAGACATTCCTTGAAGAGGTGGGCGATCATCCCCTCCATGATCCGGATGATCTCTTGCTCGGTTAAGAAGGACATCTCCACGTCGATCTGCGTGAATTCCGGCTGGCGGTCCGCCCGCAGATCCTCGTCGCGGAAGCATTTGACAATCTGAAAATAGCGGTCGAAGCCGGAAATCATCAGCAATTGCTTGAAGATCTGGGGCGACTGGGGAAGGGCATAGAACATGCCCTGATTCACGCGGCTGGGGACCAGATAATCCCGGGCGCCTTCCGGCGTGCTCTTCGTCAGAAAAGGGGTTTCCACCTCGATGAAGCCTTCCCGGTGCAGATAATCGCGAGTCGCCGCAGCGATACGACTTCTCAGGATAAGGTTTTTCTGGAGCTCCGGGCGCCTGAGATCGAGGTAGCGGTACTTGAGACGGACGTTCTCGGAGATCTCCGCCACGCCGTCAAGGACAAAGGGCGGCGTTTTCGCCTCGTTGAGGATCTCCAGGTCATCCGCCAGCACTTCGATCTCGCCGGTCCTGAGATCGGGATTTTCCATCCCCTCCGGACGGCGGCGCACAAGGCCCTTTACGGCCAGGACATATTCGGATCTGATCCGCTGAGCCTCTTGGTGGCAGGAGGCGTTGATCTCCGGGTTGAACACGACCTGCACAAGTCCCTCCCGGTCCCGCATGTCAACAAAGACAACCCCTCCGTGATCCCGTCTCCGGTGGGCCCAGCCCATCAGGACCACTTCGCCGCCGATATGGGAGGCGTTCAAATCGCCGCAGTAATGCGTTCGTTTTTTGATCGTCAAGAAGTCAGACAAATTTTTTCTACCTCGCAAGTTTCTTGATGATTTCTTCCAGGTCGTCGAGGCAGACCTCTTCCTGGGCGCTTTCGTGCATGTTCCGGAGAAGGGCGCTGTTCTCTTCGATCTCACGCTCGCCGAGAATGAGGGCATAGGCGCACTTCAGCCTGTCGGCCCTTTTCATCTGGCTCTTGAGAGACCGGCCCGCATAGTCCATCTCCACATGGATCCCTTTCATCCGCAGACGGTTGCACAGCATAAAGGCCCTCTCCCCAGCCTTTTCGCCGAGCGCAGCTATAAAGAGCAGAGGACCTCGCGAAACATCTTGATCCCGGTCCGGGATCAAGGAAGCCAGGCGTTCAAAGCCGATGGCAAAGCCGATCCCCGGAATATCCGGTCCCCCGAGATCACGGACCAGATGGTCATAACGGCCGCCGCCGACGACGGCATTCTGCGCGCCAAGAAACTCCGTGGTCACCTCAAACGTGGTCCTCGTGTAGTAGTCGAGTCCCCGGACCATTTTTGCATTCAGCCGGTAGGGAACTTCAAAGAGGCTAAGACACCCCTGGACCTTCTCAAAATGGTCCCGGCAATCCTGACAGATGAAGTCCATCAGGCGCGGGGCCCGGGAGATTATCTCGCCGCATTTGTCCACCTTGCAGTCAAAAACACGCAGCGGGTTGGTCCCGAGCCGCCGCTGGCAGTCCCCGCAGAGCTCTTCCACCCGACCGCCGAGAAAGGAAACGATCGCCTCCCGGAAGGCCGGCCGGCACTTCGCACAGCCGAGGGAATTGATTTCCAGGTTAAGCTTTGCCAGTCCGAGTTTGTCCAGAAAGTGGATCAGCATCAGGATCAGTTCGGCATCGGTACGCGGGTCATCCGGACCAAGAATCTCAGCGTCGATCTGATGAAACTGCCGGTAGCGTCCTTTTTGCGGTCTCTCCCGCCGGAACATGGGGCCGATGGTGAAAAGCCTGGTCACCGTTTCTGCGGCATGGATGGTGTGTTCCAGGTAGGCGCGGATTACAGACGCTGTAGCCTCCGGCCGGAGGGTAAGGGATTCCTCGCCCCGGTCGAAAAAGGTGTACATCTCCTTCTCCACGATGTCGGTGGTCTCTCCGATCCCCCTGCAGAATAGTTCAGTCTTCTCGAGGAGGGGAACGCGGATCTCTCTAAACCCGAAGGCGCCAAAGACCCGGTATGCCGTTTCTTCGATATGCCGCCACTTATCCGTTTCCGGGGGAATGATATCCTTGAATCCCCGGACGGCGGTTATTATCTCCATAGACTGCCTCTCCAAACCCTTTTCAATTTAGGGGGGTTTGGATAGCACATCGAGCCGGCAAACGCAATAGAAAATGATTCGTCGCCGGGACAGGGAAGAACGCCGTTCGCGCCGGAGGCAAGCGCAAATGAATGTGAAGCACTGCGCACAGATCGCGGCGAGAGGATGTTTGCAGGCGGGGCTTGTGGGTTGCGTTCCCGGCCAGGAGGATCCGACCGGAAAACGTTGGTTATGAGATCCTTTCCATCCGTCGAGAAGGTGATGGCGCCGTCGCGGTCCGTCCGGTAGACCCGCGCCTTTATCCTTTCGTATCGCCGGAGGACATCCGGATGGGGAGCGCGGAAGACGTTTTCCGCGCCGCAACTGACCACGGCGATTTGCGGTTTTACCTTTTCGAGGAAGGGAAGACTGCTGGAGCGCAAGCTCCCGTGGTGGGGGATAATAAGCACATCGCTTCTCAAATCGTCGCCGGATCGGACCAGACGATTCTCGATGGACTCCGAGATATCCGCCGGCAGGAGAAAACGCCGCTCGCCGAAGGAGAGTTTCAGGACCAAAGAACGGTCATTGGTCGCATCGGAGAAGCGGGCGCCGGTCGTTACGGCGGGCGCCGGACGGACAGAGGGATTCTTTTTTGCCGTTTCGCCATCATCGGTCAGATCGGTGAGGATGTCCGGGGTTTCCGCATTGACGGGATTCCCGTGGGGATTCAGGATTCCGACACGGACGCCGGAAATCTCCGCCTCGGGGGTCCTGTCCGACAGGGTTTGCAAGACAATCCCCTTCTCCCGGATGATCCGGAGGAAGGAAAGATATTGCTCCGTATCGGATGTCTCCCCGTTGATCCACGCCTCGCGCACGTGAAAATTTTCCAGAATAAACAGGAGCCCCTGCAGGTGGTCCGGATGGGGATGTGTCAGGACCACCGTGTCGATCCGGGTGATCCGTTCATGCCAGAGGTAAGGGGCCAGGACATATTTTCCGAGATCAAACGCGTCGTCGAAGAAGCCGCCGCCGTCGACGAGCATTCTTTTCCCGCCGGGGAACCGGATCAGGATGCTGTTTCCCTGACCGACATCCACGGCAGTCAGGGAAAGCCGGTCCCGTTGAAGGCCGTTGAGGGAGATCTGGATGCCGTCGATGATGAAAAATAGGATGAGGGCGACCGGAACCACCTTCAGCAGAAGGGGGTTCTTCAGAAAGGATTTGGGCTCCCCCGGCAGCGTGAACCGTTCCAGAAAGAGACCGAACCAGATCAAGAGAAGATAAAAGGCTCCGATTTCCGGAAGGGTAGGCGTGGAAACATAAACGGAGGCCCAGGGGATGGACGCAAGACGATCGATGAAGAAAAGAGAAATTTGAACGAGGAGTTCGGAGACCCGGATGACCCAGTCGGCCAGTGTTGCAGAGAGAGGTACAGCCAGAATGATGGCCAGGCAAAAGGGAATCGCCAGGACGCCGAGGATGGGAACGCAGATGAGGTTCGCCGCAAGGGTGATGAGGGAAAGCCGGTTGAAGTAGAGGAGGATCAGGGGCAGGGTGCCGAGCGTGGCGCTCAAGGAGGCGAGGAAAAAGATGACGATACCCCGCAAGGCTTTATTGACTTGGTGAAGAATCCATTCCCGAGTCAGGCCGGCGGTTTCTTTCGGCAGAGGTGCAGGCAAAAGGGCGATCCACTTCGGCATGAAAAAGATAAGCGCTGCCACCGCGGCGAAGGAGAGTTGAAAAGAGATGTCGAAAAGCGAATAGGGGGTGAGGAT
>MICJ01000079.1:14811-15080 GCA_001830835.1 Syntrophobacterales bacterium GWC2_56_13
TGTTGTAAAGATCGCCTTCACGGTTGAGGAGGACGGCGCACAGGAAGACGGTCACCATGATGGAGGCCCGGACGACCGAGATGCCCGCTCCGGCAATGAAAGTGTAAAGGATGACGACGAGGATCGCAAAAAGCATCGAGATTCTGGTCATGTTCCATCTCAGGAGCAGATACTCCGCTTTCAGGCACAGGCGGCCCAGAAAGAGGGCAAATACCGCAACCATGCCGATATTGAATCCGGAGATGGCGATAATGTGGCTGGTGCCCGTC
>MICJ01000080.1:0-4897 GCA_001830835.1 Syntrophobacterales bacterium GWC2_56_13
CTTCTTGACAATGATCTCCATTTTCAGGGTGTGACTGTCGATGACGTGCGGCGTGATTTCCAAACGAAGCACGGCATCCTCAAACTTTACCGTTCTCGTGGGCGGGATGACGGAGGTATCGAGCGTCGAGTAAGGAACTCTCTCCCCGTTCTCCGTGAAGGCCTTCTGGTTGTTGAGCGTCGTGATCGACGGGCTCGAGAGGATGTTCAGCTTGTTGTCTTTCTGCAGGGCGTTGAGCTGGAGCTCCAGGATGTTGCCGCCGAGGGTGCCGAACATGAGGCCGAGCGAACCCGCCCCTGCAGCGGACATTGCCGCGGGAAAATTGACGCCGAATCCCTGGCCGCTGATACCGGCAGAGCCGAAGAGAGGGGTATAGGCGCCCGACAGGGCACTGCCCGGCGCCACGGCGCTGCCGGCAGTGCCGCCGGGCGTTATGTAGAGATTATTGCTTCCCACCGTGCGGGCGTACGAGCCGCCCCACTGGATGCCCAGGAGCCGCGCCGTTTCCTTGGTGGTTTCGACGATGTTCGCCTTGATCTGGATCTGGGGGATCGGCTTGTCGATCGCTTCGATAACCGGCATCATTTTGACCAGGTCCTCCCGGATCGCCGAGATGATGAGCGAATTGCTGTGCTCATCGACGCGGACCGAACCGCGGGGCTTGTCTTCCTTGCTCCTGGTCAGGAAGGATTCGAGATTTTCCTTGAGATCCTTGGGTTTTGCATAGTCGATAGGGACGACGACGGTGAGCAGAGGCTCGACCCACCTGATCCCCAGTTCCTGGGTCTTCCGCTTCAGATCCTGTTCCATGTCATCCAGGGTCACGACCCGGATGACGTCGCCCTCCCAGATGTAAGTCAGGTTCTGGGTGCGCATGAGGCTGTTGAATGCCTGGTTCCAGGGAACCTGCTGAAAATCGATCGTCGTTTCCCCTTTGATCTCGTTTTTGACGAGGATGTTCAGATCGGCGATCCGGGCGAGGGCGCGCAAGACGGTCTTGACATCCGCCTGGCGCATCTTCAGGCTGACCGGCTGCGCCGGGAACCGTTTGGCGTCGGCTACCGCCTGCTCTTCCGGGGTCGCTTTGTCCCCTTTGAGCATCTCCTCGGGGATCCGGAAAGCGCGCTCCCGCGGCGCGGCCGAATGGCCCGTCGCCGTTTCCGCCATTGTGGTCCATTTCTCGAAGAAGGGGTCCTTCTGGACGGTCTTCTGCTCGCCGGCGCAGCCGAAGACCAGCATGCCGGCCAGCAGGACGGCCGTCAGGCCTCCCCGCGGACCGCAGCGGGAACGGCCCCCCTGACCTGATTTTTCTTTTCTTATTATGCCATCCATCGGCGCCTCCCTTTATTCCTGCAGGGGAACATTCTCTGTTACCCCGGTCCGGCGGTTTTCAATCATTGCCGTTGTGGAGTTGACGCTTTTAAGCACGTACCCCTCTATTTCAAGAGCCGCGCCTTCACGATATTCTATACCATTGATAATGGCCATGCGCTTTTGCCCCAGTTCAATATAACCGCTGTAGACAAAATTGATCTTCGGGGGCGCAACGGGCGCAGCCTTGGCTGCCGCAATGGCCTTGAGCCATGCTTTGTAGGATATGCTGTCTAAAAACGGGTCCTGCGTCCAGGACTTTTCCGCCCGGCTGAAGATGAGGGCGCCAACATTCCTCATCCATTCCTTGTCCAGGCCCGCGTTCAGGCCGGCGATGAACTGATTCAGCTCCGCGGTCTTCTGTTCCATCGCCTTTTGTGTCGTAACGGTCGCGGGGCTCTTCCCCTTTGGGACCAGAAACTCGAAGGCGGCATAGAGGATCGCGATTGCCATCACCCCTAAAATGATCATCTCACGCTTGCCGAGTTTTCCCATAGTCATCCTGTCTGCTTAACCGATGGCCACCCAGACCCTAAGCTGGAACTCCTTCGTATCCGTCGCTTCCTTGATCAGGATCTCCTCGATCCGCTCCACATAGGACATGCCCCCGAGGCCGATCAGAAATTTCCGGAAATTGATGAATCCGCCCCTGAGAACGATGTTGACCGGCAGGGCCTGAAAGTCGCCTTTAAGTCCGCTCAGATCCGGTCTTGCCACGACCAGCGACATCCCGCTCCTTTTCGCCGAGGCAGCGAAGTTCCCGGGAAGGTTGTTGATCATGGCCCTCGCCAGTTTGCCCTTCGGCGGCAGGGGAAGGGTATCCGATACCACCTTTTCGCTCTCGACCTTGAGGTATTGAAACACGGGGATAAGGGTCTGTTGCTCATGGAGCCGAAATTTGGCCTCCGAGGTTTTAATGTCCAGCTCGTCCGACCACTTGTCTGTCGGGAGATACACCACGAAGACGAAGAGAATGATGAAGAGCACGCATAGGACGATATAGACGATGTTCCGCCGCGGGATCTTGCTTTCCGGTTTCGGCTCAGCCATGCACCTGTCCCTCCACCTTCAGATTCAATATAAAATGGAGTGCCTCTTGCTTCCTCAGATAGGGTATCACTTCGTTCTTCTCGATCGTGATCTGGTGGAAGATGGGGGAAGTATTGAGATCCCTCATGTAACCGGCGAGATTGGTTTCCAGAGTCTGCCTTTCTCCCACGATCAGGCCTTCCATAGTGATTCCCTCGATCTTCTCCTTTGCCGCCTTGGCGCCCTGACCCGCCGGCCCCGCTCCGAGATTCAGCTTCAGGTCGATGAAGCGGATGTTGCGCGGCGTCAGGGTGGTGAGCTCGCTGAGAAGGACCATGTTGAGATACTGCTCGGCGTAGCCCCTGAAAAGCTGCCGCTGCTCACGCACCTTGGCCGCCATCTTCGTGAGTTGGTCGCGCTGGATGGGCGGCCCGAGATCGGCAATCTGTTTTTCGATGCCTTCGAGCGCCTTTGTTTTCTGGTAGACGGTAAAGCTCTGGTAGGCGAAGATTCCGGTGCAGATCACCGCCAACACAACGAAGACGGTAAGGACCGCCCGGTTAAACCGGGTGAGGCCGGCAGCTCTCTCCTTGTCCTTGTAAGAGAACAGCAGGTTCGGCGTATAGTCGTTGTCCGAAAGGGCCATCCCCAGGGCCGGCCCGAAGGCGATGCGCTCCGAGAGACAATGGCCATCGTCCACATCCGGGCAGACCGGTATCAAATCCCGTTTACTCAGCGGATCGAGCACCTCGCTCTCAATGCCGAGCTGATTGCCCACGTAGTCGATGATGGGCTGGTAGACGTTCATGGCGCCGGTCACGAAGATCCTGTCGATCCTTACGTTGCCCGGGATCGTGGCGAAGTGTTCGAAGGTTCTTTCCACCTGCCGGACGAGCCTCTCCAGAGCGGGCTGGACCATCTCGAAAACCTTCTCCTTCGCGAGGTCGAAACCGGCGTCCGTTTCCAACAGGGGAGGGGAATCGGGGCTGAGGCTGAAGAGGATTTTCCGGCCCTCTTCCAGCGTCAGAGGCGCCGCTTCCGGGCTTTTCAAATTGTTGTACTGTTCGACCAGGGCTTCCACCATGCTGGTGTTGCCCGCCTTGATCCCGCGGGTCATCACGAGGTTGCCGGCGGAATAGACATCGATGCGTGAAAAGTCGTTCCCGATGAAGAGGTGGGCGAGGCTCCCTTCCCCGGCTGTAATCCAGCCGGTCCGGAAGTGGTTCTGGACTGCAAACGGGACTATGGATATCCCGGTGAGGGGCCATCCGATCCCGGAGAAGAGGTCTCTGAGATCATCAACCTCCTGGCGGGGCGCCGTGTAGAACAGCACGGCAATTTTGGGGATTCCCTGCTCGATGACCTCCCCCTGGACGTCGAAGTCGAAGTACACCTCACTTTCGTTGAAAGGGTTTTCCCGCTTGGCCGTCCAGTACACAGCATTGGCGATCTGTTTCTTGTCGACCCTGGGGATACGGATGTGACTGAGTTCCACATGGGCAGTCGACATGATGGCCCACAGTTTCGAGTGTTTCGCGGAAGCGCAGAATTCGGTCAGCGCCGACTTCAGGAAGGCGGAAAACTCCGGCGCCTCACGCGACGCTCTGGCCGGCAATTCCAGGCGCCTCCGGTCGACGACATGCAATTTTCCGCCGGAGTCTTCTACGGTCCGGACAAGACGAAGGTAAGAGTGGCCGATGTCGATGCCGACCGTGGACGATTTCCCGAGGCTTATCAGTTGGGAGGAAGGGATCTTGGGATGGCCGGCATCCGGGGGCGGGGATCCGTCCGGGGTTGCGGGAGCCGGCGCGCCATCCTTGTCGCGAATGAGCTTAAGGAGCTTCTCAGTCGAACTTACTTCGCTGACTCGATCCAATATCGAACCCCTTTTCCTTCCGAGACCTGGTTTAAATTACTGTTGACAACGTGAGCCGCTACGTGTTTTTTCCGATTCTCATATATGTATCAAGCATTTTCTTTGCCCTGGCGATGTATTCGGGGGGGAAATGCCTGATGATTCGTACTCCGAACTTTACGGTTGGGGGGGCGGGAATGACCCCCTTCACGATGTAGCTGCGGACCGTCTTCGCAGACACACCAAATTTAGCCGCCGCGTCCACAATTGTGTGATATTTCCGCCCGCCTACAGTGATCATACCGTGCTCTTTATGGAACCGATTTTAAAGCGTTTTACGATGAGCGGGTGCGAACCTATCAAACCTTGCGAACAATGTCAAGAAAAATTTTAAAATATTTTTCCATGCTTATTTTTGAACAAACAAGGCCCTCCCTATTTATTTTCTGATCTGCTTATCTGGGCGATCATATCGGCCAGGTTCTCGTTTCCATCGATGACGTATTGCGGATCATGAACGGAAACGTCCGGCGGTTCGATTTTCCGGGCTAAGATCTCGCCGTCCTCCACCTGAGGAGGGGGCAGTATCCGGGAAGATAGAGGCATGGCCCGGGATTCGCCGACCTTGATCAGGGGCGAGGC
>MICJ01000080.1:4963-6202 GCA_001830835.1 Syntrophobacterales bacterium GWC2_56_13
CTTTGTATCCAGGAACTCGGTCAGATACCGTTCCATCGTAAACATGCCGTCATTTTTTCCCGACTGCATGGCGTTTTCGATCTGGGCGAGTTTGTTCTCGCGGATGAGGCTTTTCACCGATTGCGTGCCTCTGAGAATGGCCAGATGGGGCAACCGGAATCTCAGCTTCTGCGAGTAGATCAGATCTTGGATGATGATCCACGAGAGGGTCGCTGCCAACTGCAGGCGGATCTCATTTTGCGCCTCGGGGGGGAAGGAGTTGCAGATCCGGTAGACCGCCTCTTCCGCCTTGCCGGCGTGGAGGGAGGCGATGACCAGATGCCCCGATTCGGCCGCGCTGAGGGTCAGCCGGATCTCCTCGGGGTGCCGGATTTCGCCTACGACGATAATATCCGGGTCCTCGCGGAGGACATCCAAGAGTCCCTGCTCGTAAGAGTGAATATGGGCGCCGAGTTCGCGCTGTTCGACAAAGGCCTGCTTCGACGTGTAGCGGAATTCGATGGGATCTTCCAGGGTGACGATATGGGAGGGGCGCAGCCGGTTGATCTCTTCGACGATTGCCGCGGTCGACGTTGACTTGCCGCAGCCCGTCGGCCCGCAGATCAGAATCAGTCCCGTCTCCTGTTCCGCGATCTTCTGGAGGGACGGGTGCAGGTTCAGCATGGCGATGGAAGGAATCCTTGCCGGGAGGAGCCGGATCGCCATGCTCAGCCCCCGGACCGTATTGAAGACATTCACCCGGATGCGCACGTGCTGGACGGTGTAGGCAAAATCCACGGACCATCGGTTCTTCAGCATCTGCAACTGGTGGGGGGTGAGTATCTCCAATAGCAGGTCATCGATCTCCTGGTGGGTCATACGCATGCCCTTTTCGGTCACGATAAACCCGTTTCTCCGGTAGACCAACGGCTGGTTCGCAGAGATATGCAGGTCGGAAGAACCCTCTTTCGCCGCGTTGACGATCAGATCATTGAACAGCTTCATTCTGTTTCATTGCCTCCTTTCACCATATCGGGCCGTGGCATGGCCGCCTTTAGGGTCATCCCGGGTCATTAGTGAGGCGTAACGCTGATTTGCATCCCGCCAGCCCCCGGTCTTGACTTTCCGGCAATGGGGCTTGTTCCATGTTCATCTCTAACTATGATCTGACCTTTACACTAACATTATGTGTCACGATTTTCAACAATAAAATTCATGCGACTTCGGCCAATACGGAGAAACGGTAATATTTTAAGTTGT
>MICJ01000081.1:0-10213 GCA_001830835.1 Syntrophobacterales bacterium GWC2_56_13
CGAAATTTTTATCATACAATCCCTCTTTGATGATAAAGTGCGCCATCCCCAAGGCCAAGACACCTTCTGTCCCCGGTTTTACCGGTATCCATTCATCTGCTTTTGCTGCTGTCACAGAATAGCGGGACTCCACCTGCACGATCTTGCCTCTGATGCTCTTCACTCTTCTCGTGTAGCCAAAGGCATTCATAACCTGCACCGGCGACCAGAATGACTGAAGAAGGTCTGATTCGAACGATACTATGTAATTTGCCATCCCCATATCATAAACGACGTCATCTTTTATGCCTTGCATCAGATAAGAGGCATCCACACTGCCATAGTCCAATCCTGTTGGGATGTTAATGTAGTTTGGTGAACCAAATTGGTGCAGAAATCTTTCGGAGAGCATCCTTGTCAGTCCCATGGAATCCCCATCCATGAAGGCCAGTTTATGGGCGAAATTTTTTACCCTTATTTCTTTAAGCCAGTTTACCACGTACGTGATCGCTTCATCCCAGGTTATTTCCTGCCATTTCCCGGCGCCCCTGTCCAGGGCCCTCTTCAATGGTCCCTTAATCCGATCAGGGTCGTTTAAAGTAAGTAATCCGGCCTGGCCCTTGGGACATAATTTCCCCCTATTAATGGGATGGAACGGATTGCCCTCAATCTTTACCGGTCTATCGCCTATCAGCCTGACACGGATACCGCATCCGCCAGGGCACTGGCGGCATAATGATGTAACCCACCTTTCAGGCCCATTAGGCACCTCCACCCAGTCTTCACCCCAGGCTGCCTGAAAGGCCTTAACAGCTACATCGGGGGCATAAGCCAGCACGCCGCCTCCGGCAGCGACTCCTACCACCGTTAAGAACTCTCTTCTTGTAATCTTTCCCATCTTTTTCACTCCTTATGCCTTCCGGTCTGCTGAATAAGCGCGAGGTGCGGCCAGTTCTTCCGAGGCAGTGGTCATTTATGACAATTTACACAACTTATATCTATGTTATTTTTCTTATGGCATGAGATACAGTAGTCCATATCCATATGAACCAGGGCTCTCCGGGGTGGCCTAACAGCTTTTCCCATATTCCCGTGACATTGTTCACACGCTAATTTGCCGACCGACACATGTCTATTATGGGAAAAATATACATGAACAGGATTCTTATACAACCTTTTCCAACTTATATTTTGCTTCTTCTTTATATAATCGATCAGTTTTTTCTCTTCGGGGCTCTTTGATAGAGGTTCTTCAGAATGGCACCCCATACATACCGCAATGTCAGGTATTGTCGCAGACGCTGAATTTGTAACACCAGTATGACATTCCTCGCATTTAAGAATTTCTGTATGCACCTTATGGCTAAATGCCAGGGGTTGCTTTACTGGCCCTGTAAAAAATTCATACCACCGAAAAGCCACTATCGCTATTACCAGGAGGACAAATATGCCAAACAAAATTTTCTTAGGCTTTGTCATTATCTAATTCCTCTATCTTTCTGTAGCTTTATACAGGTAACCGTGATTATAATTTTATTTAAAAAGGAGTCCAATTCTCCTTGTCACAGTCCATCAATCTCCCGGTATGTGTTATGAATGTATCATTACGGATAATCCCGCGTAAACATTCAATGCGGTTAACCCACATCCCTCCCGGCGGAAGAAAATCCAGACGGAAAATCTTTTTCTGTTCCAGTTACCTGGCTTTGCATCAACAGACATGTGTTGCCCAACCGGGTATTGGTATAACTCCGCTGCCTACCGGGGCCCGTGCTCGTACTTCAGGCGGTAATGCTCATGGGTGCCAAGCTTAACTCGTTCTTTGTAGTTAAATTTATAATTCATTCCGACGAAGGGACTGTGCGAGTTGTGACACATCCGGCACACATTCTCCGTCGGCGGATAAACCAACCCCGCCTTCCTGGCATCGGACGTAGTAAATGTCGGATTCTTGAGGTCCATCACCGTGCCGACGAACGTGCCGCCATGCCCATGGCAGGCCTCACAAGTGACGCCGGCCATCTCGGGGGTCTGCTCAATGGAAACGAAGCCGCCCACCAAGCCATATCCGGTAGTGTGGCAGCGCAGGCAGATTTCATCGTGGGTATAGTCCTTGTCCGGATCGAGTTCCGCTATCCGCTTTTCCTGAGCCTTCTCGCCAGGCCGAAGCACATCGAAGCTGTTTGCCATCCGGGTCTTCTTCCAGGAAGCGTATTGCTTCTCATGACATCTTTTGCACACGTTGGGTCCGACAAACTGGCCCCTCGAGGGATGCCCGTACCGGTAAAAGTGAAAATAGATAATGACGCAAATAACCACCAACACTGCAGCAGCAGTAATCGACAATGCATGCTTGGGAACCTGCAGATATGCCTTTACGGTTTCAATAGCATTCTTTTTTTCGCTTTTCTCAGTCATCGTGCACTCCCCCCTTTACGATTAAAGAGCGAAACAAACATTAATCCTCATAACTTTATTAATAAAAAAAGGCCTTGCACCTATTTGCTTTGCACCAGGAAGGCAATTATATTCTCCAGGTCAACATCGCTCAGCGAAGCAGCGTCAAAGGACGGCATCGCGTTTTGTCCACTTCTCACAACTTTTTTGATCGTAGCTGCACTTTTGCCCTTTAATGATGGTGCTGAATCGCCCTGACCTGCAGCACCATGGCATCCGGCACAGCCCATATCGCTAAAAACGGTTTCCCCTTTTTGGGCATCTCCTCCGGTTGCGGGGGTAGCGGTAGCTTTGGAAGCGGCCGCAGGCGTTGTTGGACCCGGGCCGGGAGAAGGTGCGGTTTTGGGCGGAAGGCGCGCCGCAGCAGCATCGAATAACGATTGATCCCAGTTCCGAATAAAGGCAACCACATCGGCTATTTCAAATTTTTTCAATGCCCCGCCTTCCTCATTGCCGAAGGCCGGCATAGCAGTGCCTGACCTGCCTCTGGATATGACCTTTGTGAGAAGGGCTTCTTCCATTAGCGTCCGACGCAAGTGCTTTCCGGGAATGTTGTCGCCGGTCTTTCCGTGGCAGGCCAGGCAGTGAGAAAGGAAAATTTCGGCGCCCTTGGTCATGGCCTCTTTCTTTATCCTGGCAATCGCCGCCTCCTGCCGGGTTGGTTCGTGCCACCAATAAAGGGGTATAAAAATGGCTATCAGCCATATCATAATGAGACATACGGTCTTTTTCTTCTGCAAGTCCACATCGTTCACGGCTATACCCCCACTGCCTGGGAAGGATTGTAGGCCACCCTCACGATTGTTTTTCCAGTATCGACCAGAATCTTGCCACCCTCTATCTTAATGGGATAAATGTCCAAAGGGCGCGGTGGCGGCCCGGCAACCACCTGGCCGTAACGGTCAAACATGCCGCCATGGCAGGGGCAGTTGAATCTCCCTTGAGAGGCGATCTTGTCGAGGCTCGGTTCATCTTTTTGCCAGGGAACGACGCAGCCCAGGTGGGTGCACTTGCGGCTGAGGGCGAGAAAACCCGATTCTACCCGGGAAATGTATAAACGGGCCTCGGGAAAAGAGGTCACCGAGCCGACGGGGAAATCCTCTGCCTTTCCGACTGTGACCACGCTTCCGAAACCGCCGGCTTTTACCTGCGGCCAGAGCGAAGCCACGGTTGCCGCCAGACTTTCAGCTGTTACTATGCAAAGCCCTCCCCAGAGGCTTAACCTCAGATAATCTCGACGAGTCAGGTCTGCGCCTTGGGGTAATGGGATAGTTGTGCTTTGGGCCGCCATGCCAGATTCTCCTTCCTTTAGAAAGTTAGACCGCCGGGAGGCAAGTTCCACACCGGCGTGAGATGCAATCCGATTCCGCGGAAAAACTGTCCGCTGATTGTCAAGACGAAATAGGTGGTGACGAAGGCTGTGAAGAAGGCCAACGCAATCTCGCGGCCGTTGGGCTGCCACCTCTGAATGCCCGCATAGAGAATGGCCATCAGGGCCCCCATGGTTCCCAGAGGAATAATCCATTCCGGAAAAATAGCCGGGGAACTGACCAGAGACCGGACCCCGATATATTCATCGAACAGTACCAGAACGATGAGCGCTATGGTCGTATAGACGGAAGACCAGACACAGATCTCACGCCCTTTGGAGGAGGCAAACCAGATTCCCACATCCTCCTGCCGGCGCTCAAAGTAAGGTACCGCCATGAGAGCGATGATTACTCCGACAGGTATCCATATCCCCGAAAGGGCAGGGCTCATGTGAAGGAGGATTTCCTGGAGATTGGAAAAATACCAGGGGGCCTTGGCCGGGTTCTCTGTGATGTCCGGGTCCGCCCATCCCCGTAAGGGGGCATTAGCCAAGAGGGAAACGAAGAGCAGAAAGATGGTGGTGCTTAACATGGCCAGGAGCTCCATCACCATCAGGTGCGGCCAGGAAAATACCGTATCATCGGGCCCCTTCTCTACCATGGGGCCGGTACGCTTCACGAGGGCCATGAGTCCATAGGTCCTGCTGGGAATCTTGGGGAACAATTGGGTTTGTTCATCGGTCTGTGGGGAAGCAGAATGCCGCGGGTCGACGGACTCGGGTGAGCCCCCTGACGTTTCACTCAAAGGCGCGGACAGGCCTCCGTCTTTTCTCACTCTCCAAAAATGTACGCCCATGAGACCTATAACTACCAGGGGCAGCAGAAAGATGTGCAGGGCGTAAAAACGCTGCAATGCAGGCTGACCCACGTCATAGCTTCCCAGCAGAAAGACCCGCGCCTTGTCGCCAAGGATAGGAGTATAGGCCGCAATGTTCGTGGCGACAGTGATTGCCCAGTAAGAAAGCTGGTCATAGGGAAGAAGATAGCCTGAGAAGCTGAGCAAAAGGGTGAACACCCAGAGCAGGACCCCCAGCATCCAGTTTGCCTCCCGCGGGGTCTTGTAACCCCCGGTGTAAAAAACGCGGCACATGTGCAGGAAAACCACCAGCACCATGAGGTGGGCGCCCCAGCGGTGCAGGTTCCGCAGCATCATGCCGAAAGGGACCGAAGTTTCCAGCGCCTGCATATCCTGATACGCCTGGTCCACCGAAGGCACATACAAAAACATCAGGATGCCCCCGGTGATCGTCAATAAAAAGAAAAGGTACGCCGAAATGACTCCAAGTCCCCAGGTATAGGAGATCCTTAACGAGTTTTTCTTTACCTTGACCGGATGGATGTGCAGGAAGAAACTGTTGAACATAACCATGGCCCGGTTTTCATCGGTACTGGGATAGCCCGACCGAAACAGGGAACGCCACAGAACGGTTTCTTGCAGTCTATCCAAAAGTGAAAAACGTTTTTGAGGAGACCTTTTCGACTCAATGTTATCATCAATGTTCATGCTGTTGTTTCCTCCCCTTCGTTAACGAGTTGTTCTTCAAAAAAGAAAGCTTCCATGGTGATGGCGTTGGTCGGGCAGCGCCGGGAGCACAAGCCGCAACGAACGCATTTGGTTTCATCCTTAATTATAGCTGATCCCTGGCTGCGGTAACCTCTTTGTCCGGATTGCAGGGATGCGCTTGATTCTGTTCCATACCTGCTGAGAGCTACCTGACGCAAATCCTCATTGCCTTCGATCTCTTCCACCGGGACGATTTTTAAACAGTTGGAGGGGCAAATATCCACACAACCTCCACAGAGGATGCAGAGGTCACTATCAAAGACTGTCTGGATGTGACATTTAAGACAGCGATGGGCTTGGTCGCGGGCTGTCTCTTCGTCATAGACCATCTCCACCTCGGAAATACCCGTTCGGCGGTCCAGAGAAATATTCGGCGGGTGGACACGAGGTTTTCCCCGTTCTCCGGTCTGGGGCAAATAGCTCCGGGGAACTTCTGTGAGCCAGCCTTTACGGATAATTCCCGTTTTCCCTTTTCTCAGATAATTATCCATCGCCCGGGCGGCCCGATGCCCGTCGGCAACGGCCTCAATGATGGTGCGTGGCCCGAAAACCACGTCGCCGCCGGCAAAAACACCGGGAGCTGTGGTCGCTAACGTTTCCGAGTCGGCGAAGATGGTGTCCTGCTTCGTTGTTTCTACTTTATCCTCCGGACGAAGGAAGCTGAGGTCGCTCTGCTGCCCTATCGCCATAATAACGGAGGTGCAATCCAGCACGGACTCCGATCCGGCTATGGGAATCAGGGAACGTCTGCCTTTTTCGTCATAAACGGACCGGGTGGCCACTATCTCCAACCCGACAACCTTGCCGTCGCGGCCGACGACACGTTTGGGCGTCATGCTGGTATGCACAATAATGCCTTCTTCTTCAGCGCCTATCAGCTCTTCTTCCGAGGCGCGCATCTCCTCTTTGGAGCCCCGGTAGACCATATGCACATCCTTGACACCCAGGCGCAGGGCCCGGCGGGCGGCGTCAACAGCCGTAATCAGCGTTCCCGTCGCTAACTGGTCGTGGACTTCCCCCAGCCTTGCGGCCAAGCGGGCAGCATCCACGGCCACATCACCACCCCCCACCACGACGATTTTATCTCCCAGCTTGACCCGGTAACCCAGGTTGACATTGAGCAGAAAGTCTATGGCGGCGATCACGCCGTCCAGTTGGATCCCTTCAATCTCCATCCCCCGGTCTTTATGCGCGCCAATAGCGATAAAGATAGCCTGAAAACCCTGTTTCCATAAGTCTCCGAGTTGGAAATCCCTCCCCATCCGCATATTCAGTTTAAGTTCAACGCCACGATCGATGATTTCCCCGATCTCCAGTGTGAGGAGGTCGCGGGGCAGCCGATATTCCGGGACACCTAATAAAGCCATGCCGCCAGGATGAGGAGCAGCTTCAAAAACAGTAGGTTTATAGCCGAGAATGGCCAAGTCATGGGCAGCAGATAATCCGGCAGGGCCCGCTCCAATGATGGCAACGGAGGTCCCGGTCTGGCTTTTACCGGCTGCAATCGTAGTTCTATCTCTTCTCAACTGACTGAAACTCTGAATAGTGCTGGTGTTGAGCGGCGCATCCTCGGGTAAGAGGGCCGTACCTATCTCCAGGCCTTTCCACCTGACGGAGGGAATGTGAGTTTTGGCTTCCACCCCATAGGATTCACATAAAAACCGCTTAAGGGCGCGGATCATCACGGGGGCGTCAATTTTCCCTCTCCGGCAGGCCTTTTCGCAATGGGCTGCACACACACGGCCGCAGGTGGAAGACAGGGGATTGGGCTCTCTACTCCTTATATAGCCGCCGACAAAGTCCCCCTCGGCAATGGCATTTACATATCCCCTGGCGTCAGTGCGGACGGGACAAGCAGTCTGGCAGGGAATTTGTCTTTGATAATAGTCAAAATCAACGAGTTCTACTCGGTATTTGTCGCTTATTTCAGTCATCAGTTTTGACCAGATCTTTCTGAGCCAAATGAATCTCCCCGCCGCAAGCAGCGGGGTATCTTTTCGGATCACTATTTCTTTTTCGTCCCAAGCGACGGGGAATATAACCCGGAGAGATTAAATAGGATCTGCGCCTCGTATTGATCGGGTGGGCCGTGAGGGAATTGAACCCGCGACCAACGGATTAAAAGCCCGCTGCTCTACCAGTTGGCGCTTTTATCAATAAACATTCCGGAGGTCAAGGATAAACTCCGGTTTTTATGTTTTTATGGCCTCCCGTTCCCCGCAGACGAGGGAAGAGCCCTGCACGTACCCATGTAACAATCGCTTTCCCGGTCACCGCGCACTTGGACTGCGTTCGGTGGCAATTGGCTCCAGCGAACGGGTTGTTTAACGCTGATCAGATGAAATAGTCCGTTACATATCATGGCAGTGATGTTGTGGAAATCCGCCTCGAAAGGATGCCGATAGGGCAGTGTCTGAATATTCTGCCCTGTGAGGATCGCCACTCGCGTTATTCCCATTTCGGCCAGAGCCGCGCTTGAAGGCGTCGGGTGGTCAAACCATGATGCATACACAGGGAGGAAATCCTGTGCCCTGGATTCAATCCATCGGTCATCTTCTCTGAAGGTTTCCAGATATTCAGACAAGGCAATCATGGTACCTTCCCAGGACGCGTCATTCTCATAGAGCAGGGATACCGCGAACAGCATGGCAGCGGCATCGAACAAGTAACCCTGTTTCTGAAGCGAACCGTTGAAGAGTGAGTGCGCGAGCGCCCGACCATCCCAAAACAACGCCCAAAGGCGTTTGAGCATCGCCGCCGCCTTCGTCTCCATCTCCTCTATCCCCATAAGTCGTGCGGCCTGTATGAGGGCGGCGGCAGTCAAAGCATTCAGGCCGCACAGGATCTTATCGTCGGTGTGCGGCTGCGGTCGTTTACGGCGGATGGCAAGCAGTTTATCTTCTATTTCCCTGAGAGGAACATCCGTTTTCCTGACGAGGTGGATTGCGCCTTCAAAGTTTCCTGCCCTGTTGATATCATGGTAGGTTTCGTCGAGCGCGGCCAATTCATCCGAGGCAAGCGCATTCACAAGGTCTTCATAGCGCCAGACGTAGGCACCTCCCTCTTCGTGCCCGGTGTCCGCGTCATGCGCCGAGATGAACAGGCCGTCCTTTTCGAATGTTTCCTCGATGCATCGCACTATTCCTTCGGCCATGACTTTGTATGCCTCGCTGCCGAAGACCCTGTATGCCAAGGCGTAACACCAAAGCGCCATGGCCTGGTCATAGAGCATCTTCTCGAAATGAGGTATCGTCCATTCGCGGTCCACACAATAGCGGAAGATCCCGCCCTGCAGATGGTCGCTCAGCCCGCGCAGACGCATGGCATCAAGCGTCGTACGGCACATTTCGCGCACCTCCGTGTTATCCTCCACACTGAGAAAGTACAACAGATATAACAGGGTCGTGTGGGGAGGAAATTTTTGCCCGGTTCCGAAACCGCCATGAACAGGGTCATAGAAATTGAACAACTCCTTTACCATAGTCTCTTCATCTGCAATCACTGGCATTTCCACCGACGGCTGGAAAGGAAGAATGGCAGCGGCGTTTTTTTCATAATACTCATGAACTTTTTTTGCAATCTCCCGGAAAGAGGTCGTATGGCCGCCGGTCCCGGCAGGTGCGTAGGTAAGGGCGAAAATAGGCTCAATCCGGGGAGTTAGAAACACATTAAGAGGCCAACCGCCTCTCCCGGTTTGTGCTGTGATAAAATGCATTAAGAATTGGTCTATGTCCGGCCGCTGCTCCCGGTCCACCTTGATGCAGATGAAGTGCTTGTTCAGGTAATCCGCCGTGGGACTGTCCGAGAATGCCTCGGCAGCCATGACATGACACCAGTGGCACGCGGCATAGCCGACCGAAACAAAGATCGGTTTATCCCGACGGACGGCCGTTTCTATGACATCCGCGCTCCATTCCTGCCACCAGATAGGATTGGATAAATGCTGTCTAAGATAAGGTGAGTCCGATTGATCAAGATTGTTGCGTTCCATGTTCATGTCAGCCATTTTTATTCCTTTAATTGCCGTAAATTAAGAAATTATCTGATTTTTCCAACCGGCGCCATATAGATGGTGAATTCCTCAACACCATCCACCCCCAGGATGCTATCGGCCAATTCCTGATCATAAGCGGCGATGGCGCATGTCCCGGCGCCGATGGCTTCACAAGCCAGGTAGAGGTTTTGACAGACATGACCGGCATCAATGGCTATTACCTTGTACGACGCAAGGCTGTATCGCCATTCCATGCGCGCAGGAATCGTTGTCCAGATAAAAGTCGCCGCGCTTTGCCCGGCAAAGGATTGATCGAAAGCCGCCCTGCTGATTAATTCCTCAAGGGCATCGTGCTTGACAAATTCCACAAGCTCATGACGGACTGGCAGATAGCGGTAGATCGCCTTTGAGATGCCGCCGACCCTGAAAGCGGCTATGTAGGTTTCCAGGGCGTGGCGGCATCCGGCCGAAGGAACGGTTCTGAAATTATCACCTTTAAAATTTTGGTTGCGAAGCCCTTGTGTGGCCCACAGAAGGAACGACAGTTCATCCAATGTAATACCCTCGGAAGTGTAAACACGTCTCGATTGGCGTTTTGCAATGGCTTCCTCTATAGGCACCCCCTTGATCGATTTCCACTGCCCTGGGCGGACAAGTGTGATGGTTCTGCTGCCTGGAGGGCAGGGCTTTTGTATAGGGGGTGGTTCAACTCCCCGATTCTGTTCTGTTGTGGAGAAATCAATTGTCTTCCGGATGCTGTCTTTAAGAAAATATTTGTAATTTTCCTTCATGGCAGATGTCTCTTTCTCATGCGAATGGTCGGCAGCGATAGAATGTCACCTTGGAAAA
>MICJ01000081.1:10235-10618 GCA_001830835.1 Syntrophobacterales bacterium GWC2_56_13
ATTTGTCGAATTCCTCTTCGGTCACAAAACCACCGGCCACGGCCTCTTCACGCAGTGTGCTGCGATTCTTCAGAGCCAATTTAGCAATATGGGCAGCATTGTCGTAACCGATATGCGGGGCCAAGGCGGTTACCAGCATGAGAGATTTTTCCATAAGCTCGGAAATACGGGCGATATTCGGCTCAATACCCACAACACAATGATCGGTGAGGCTCACGACCGCATCGCCGATAAGGCGGATGGACTGGAGCACGTTGTAAGCAATGACAGGTTTGAAAACGTTGAGTTCCAGGTGCCCTTGCGCCCCGGCAAACGTGACTGTGGTGTGGTTGCCAATGACCTGGGCACAAACCATGGTCATCGCTTCACATTGGGTCGGATTC
>MICJ01000081.1:10638-14746 GCA_001830835.1 Syntrophobacterales bacterium GWC2_56_13
AGAGCCAGGCTCATTTTCAGGCAGGGAGAGTTCACCGATACCGGAGCGCGGGCCTGAACTCAAAAGGCGAATATCATTTGCTATTTTATTGAGGCTCACGGCGATGGTATTCAACACCCCGGAAATTTCCACCATGGCGTCGTGGGCTGCCAGCGCTTCGAACTTATTGGGAGCAGAGATGAAAGGAAGCTTCGTAAACTTCGCAACTTCCTCTGCAAACTTATCGCCAAAACCTGGTTTTGAGTTCAAGCCTGTGCCCACGGCAGTGCCGCCTTGTGCGAGGGGATAGAGTCGTTTGAAGCTGTCGTTAACCCGATCAATGCTCAGTTTCACTTGAGCGGCGTAACCAGAAAATTCCTGACCCAGTGTAAGCGGGGTCGCGTCCTGCAAATGAGTCCGCCCGATCTTGATAATGCCATTCCATGCCTGGGATTTATCGAAAAGCGCTCTGTGCAAGTGCTCCAGTGACGGGATCAGCAAGTGGTGTAGCTGCTCGACCGTGGCGATATGCATAGCTGTTGGGAAGGCATCATTTGAAGACTGGCTGCGGTTGCAGTGATCGTTCGGATGGACAGGCGTTTTAGAACCCAGAGCGCCGCCAAGACGTTCGATGGCCAGATTGGAAATCACCTCGTTAGCGTTCATATTAGACTGAGTGCCGGAGCCGGTTTGCCAGACAACGAGAGGAAAGTTGTCGTCCATCTTGCCGTCAATCACATCCTTGGCCGCATCAGCTATGGCGTAGCCGATGTTTTCGTCGATGTTATTCAGCGCGATATTTGATAGCGCAGCGCAATGCTTGACGATGCCCAACGCCCGGATTAAGGGTCGAGGCAGGCATTCATTGCCGATTTTGAAATGACCCAGGGAACGTTGAGTCTGTGCGCCCCAATATTTTTCGGCCGGCACTGGTATGGGGCCAAAAGAGTCTGTTTCGGTGCGGGTATTATTCGTCTTTTTTTTCATGATGACCTGCAAGCAAATTCTAATGAGTCGACATGGAGTGTCATTAATGACGCCTAATCAGGACAGGGGGGAGCCTCTCGACGCTACCCGGGTCTTTCATCATCGACTGCCCTAAAAAGCAGCATGTCCCGAATGTCATGCAGCGTCAACTAATGCCCTTCTCTCTAAGGGCATCGTGCAGAAGATTGTTGCCGTCGCACCGATAGCAGTGATTCTCCGTTCCCGGGGGAACACCGCCGGCCGTCACGATATCCGCGGCCTCGCGAACGACCTCTGCAAACCATTGCCCGGTGGGTGCGCGGTGACCTGCCAGGCGGGAACCGGGATTTGGAGACCAGACGAACGGCACCACATTGGCGCCCATCTCCGTAAGGGTCTTCACACCTTCGAGGAATGTGTCTCTTGGCTCCAATCCCATGACGAGGACCCCGTATACATTGCCCTCCCCAAAAACTCCGACGGCGCTCTCGATGGACCGGAGGAACTCACCATGCGACGTGCTCTCTGACTTCCCCGGACAGATGGCACGGTAAAGCGCTTCATCCCAGATTTCCATGCTGTATCCGATGGCCTTGATGCCGGTATCGTAGTAGCGCTTGATATCATCGCCTTTCGCCGGTGATGGCAGAATCGTACCGGGAATCCGGTCCACTCCCCTGTGCTTGCAGATGGCCGCAAAAATGTCTTTAACGACGTGTATCTCTTTCTCGTGCGAGAAGCAACCGCCCGTCATCAGGACATGCTTAACCGCACCCTCTGCCCACGCAGCGCCGGCGACTTCCCCAATAAGTTCGGCGTCTTTCTTCTTCAGTACGGAATTGTAAGTCTTTGATGTGGAAGCGAGATTACAGAAAAGGCACTGTTTCCCCCGGACGAAGTGACTACAGTAATTCTGATAGCAGAAGAAAAGACAGTCTTCTCCTCCAATCTGCCCGATTTGGACCATTTTCTTCCCGTTTTGGGATACCCGCGTCTTATAGAAATCGGGACGCTTGATCCATTGTACTCCAGCGATGTCTCTGTCACGGTGCAACAGTTTCAAGCCGCCGTCGTCGGCTCGAATGCAGAACGGGGAAGACGAATTCATGCGGAACTGGACGACTGTGCCGTCGGGCAGGAGGAAATCGTCCGGAAGCTCCGAGCCGACGTGGTCTTCCATGTCCCACCCGAAGAGACCATGGTTCTGTTCCTTGTAATCTGTGCCGACACCGGTCAGGGCCTCTTCAGAAGCGCTCACTCCCTCAACGAGCAGAGACGCCTTGAGTTCGAGCATATCGACAGCCTGTTTTACGTTCATATCATCTCTCCACCCTTCTTCTGCCCAATTCGTCGCCCCATGCTTTCGGATTGGGTTTCCTCCAGACCCCGCCTCGCGATGACGCCCCCGGATCAAGTCCGGGGCAGGCTCTTGCCCTTCTCCTACCTTCGGCTCCGCTTATACCTGGCGCGAGGACTTTCACCTCGCTCGCTCTGTACCATGCCTGGCACACACACCTGAAATCAGCGGTGGCTGTAAGCCCATCCACTCTTTTATTCGTTAATGAGCCCTCTCCCTATTTTCTTTTTTTAACACCTCTAATAACCCAGGTAAAAAAATCTTAGTAAATGAGTTCCTAAAAAGTAATTCAAAATTCATTATGTGAAATAGAGCTTCGGGCGATGCGATGTTATACGCTCTTTCAAATATATGGTCGAAAAGTCGTAACTCTGGAGACGGACGTTCATCTTTCTGTGCCAACTCTAGCAATTCATTAAATATCTTTGTATCCTCCTCATTGTATTCATAAATATTTAAGAATTCCTTTTTCAACTTTGGAATATCAATCAAATCTTCAACACTGTCGAGATATTCTCCCCCTATTAGACGAGCTAAATAGTTCCCTGCCACTAATTTAAACATCTCATATGAATTCTTTTCATCTAATTTATTTTCTTTAAATGGATTTGGTTCTTCTGTACCGTCTTTATACTTAAAATCCTTCACATCGAATAAAACTGCTTCCAAGAATTCAATTGTACATACTGCAGTTCCTCCAATAAGAGCTTCAAGTAACGGATTGGCATGAGTTTCTAATTTTTCACAGATCCTCACTCCATGATTTCCAATTATTCGATTACTTCTTGCAATTCTCCCTGAAGCTACATCCTTCAAGCGTTTTAGAAATCCCATTTTCTTCTTATTCCCAAAAAGGTTGTGTCTTTGCTGTACGAGTTACTTCAGGCCGATTAAAACGATCACAATTCCGTGTCTGATTCGAATCTGCAGTTGGGCTCTGCGTTTAATATGCCCATCCTAATGACAAGACAAACAAAAAAGTACCGATAACGTATAAAGCACGAAACATCCAGCGGTCAGCCTTTTCTGGAAGCGTCTCTCCATTCCAAGATTGTATCTTCCACCCTACTTTGGCAAGTGTGGCTACTAAAATGATTGCTGCACCACTAATTTGAAGAGCAGACGTTACCCGACTAGAAGGGGCACCAAAGTTTCTTTTTAGAAAGTATCCAGCAATGAGACCAACTGCTATGGCAAGGAGCGTTAGCCCAAGCGCGCTGAAAAAAGCAATCCTTACCGATCTGGTTCTGTTCCAGGCGTTGTCTTGAAATTTATTTAAACGATCAGGTGGTATTTCTTTGTCAGGAAAAGCCGCTCGTAGCTGCTGATTTGTTTCAAATTCAAGCTCCACATCGTGCTGTACTGCTCGCTTCACAAATCGAGCCGGCCAGAATAAGAACAGCAAAATATTCATTAGTGTATTTGTCTTTCTCATTTTCGCATACAGCCTAACACAAAAATCAGCCGCGAGTGTAACGAGTCGGCGGTATTGCCAAGTTGGGTCGATTCATACTATTCTTCATAGGGTCCGAGAAAACGTTCACCATTAAAGTGGATCAGATGTGTTGGAGACTCGGCAATCCAGACTTCCGTTTCCCAGGAAATGTCATTCAAATATCTGAGCATAGCCCTCCGATCAAGAAATGCAGTCACAAAAACCAGACCAGCGGTCGATCCGAAAAACAATTCCTTCAATTCCTGTCTGCGCTTCGGGTTTACAGGCCCGTGACTGGTCACAGCTTCAATGAGAACCAGCCAGTTCTTTTCTACGTGATGCACCACAACATCGGGCATTTTCCCATGTTC
>MICJ01000081.1:14833-17592 GCA_001830835.1 Syntrophobacterales bacterium GWC2_56_13
CCCGGGGGTAAACAAAGGACAGAAGTCATCAATGATTTTCTTAACCAAAACATTCTGGCCGCCAGGGGAAAGCCTGATTTCCTGTCCGTTCGCCAGTTGGACAGGCAGTCGTCTCATGTCCCTCTCGCGCGCATAGAGCTTTTTCAAGGTCTTTAGTGTCCGCAGATATTTCTGCAAGTAGCCCGGCCATCCCGGCTTACCGAAGCACCGAAGGAGTTTCAGCGCAGACGGCTCAATCTGATAGACCGCTTTTGGGCTATTGGTCGGTCTGGAGGGTTTATCAGGATTGGCGACAATCAAGGCCGCTTGCAAAAATTGGTGGACAGTTTGGCGACGCACCGTTTCGCGGGTGTTGGGTGCGTATCTTTTGCCGTAGTGTTCGTGAAAGAAATCCATCATAGGAGTAATGCCCATAAGCGGAACGGCTGCATCCTCCCAGGCGGTGTCAGGCTTGAGGCCCAGCAACGACAGGAGGGTCAGAGCCGACCGCTCGTTTTGTTGCTGCCTCGGCAAACCCAAATCGTTCAAGATTGTGAGGGCCTCCCTGATTTTTAGTTCCGCTTTCTGGCCCCTCGTTTTCTTATTCACAGTTTTCGCACTCCTTTTCCACTATGGCGTCAACAGTCTCCTGATCGGGTATTGTTTCCTTGACATAGCTGCCAAGCCGTAAAAGCTGTGCATGTGTAGGATAGGGCATCTTTCGGAGATCGGTGGCGTTAACCTGGGTGTGTCCGCTAAATAGCCGAAAATACTGGTCGGCAATCGTGGAATTGAGGTATAGAGCAAGCCCTTTCGCCAGGTCAGCCGGTAGTCCTTTGCCTTGGTTGTGGAAGTAGTTCAGGTGGTTTTCAAAGCCTACAAGGCGCGCAGCGATCCTTGCGGGGTCATATATCGCTGCCATAACTCGTCTCTGCTGTTCCTTGGAGGAGAATCTTTTTGTGAGAACATAGAATCCCGCTTCGACAAAGAGATCGGACGTCTCGGACGATGATACTATAGCATTGGGTTTCTTTCCTGATGTAACAGGCCAGTCGATGAAGCCGTGTTTGAAATGACACGGATAGATTAGCGGAACTGTTCCTTGCTGAGGGGATTGTTCCAGGTGCTTCCTTGCTCTGAAATCGACGACACGTCCTGTGGACACACTCAAGCCCAACCTGTCGAGAGATGAGGTAAAGCACTCCATTCGCTCTGCGAGGCTGACACCGTTATTATCAACGCCCAGATGAATAAACATATCCCGATCACCAGGGTGAACAACCCGACCATATGGGACGGATAGGGTACGTGTTTTGTCGAATTCAAGGCCATCGGATGCAGAGATTGTAACGGACTTCGGCTTCTGAGGCCCCCGGATGGCATGATAGATGATATTCTCTTGCAGCACGCCGTCGTCGCCGAATGCCTTCTTGCGCGATTCGAATACATGAATCCGCGTGAGGCTCATCATGTGTAAGAACGTGGTGCGAAACTTCTTGAAATAAGGGCCATTGCAAAAGCTCCGAGGGGTTATCGCCACCATTTGCCCTCCGGGTTCCAACAACCGCATTGAAAGCCAAACGAAAACCGCATAAAGGTTTGCCACTTCTATGTTAGACGCATAGAGCATTCTGCTCATGGCAGTATGGCTATTGATCTTTTTGTAGGGTGGGTTAAGAATGGCATGGGTAAATCGCCCACCAGGTGCGGCAAAAAGAGAATCTCTTGTTTCTGCTATGGCAGCCGAGACAAAATCCTCACCCTTTACGATTCCGCGAAATGCGGTGCCATCCGATGTGCAGAGCGATTGGCACCGCTTCATGGTCTCTTCCAGATAAGGCAGGATTGCGCTGTCTGTTTCGTAAGCGACAACCTCAATGGAAAGAGGTCGATTCTTTCCCGAAATCACAGTTTCCACACACGCCGCAAAAAGCACGCCCGCCCCGGCGCCGGGATCTAAAATCCTCACTTCCTGAAAGTCGGTTTCAAACATGGACGACATAAATTGAGCTATCGCTGCTGGCGTGAGAAACTGGCCGATCTGAGAGCGATCAGTTCTACTCGTCGCGCTGTTGAATGATTTACGGATGTGGTCAAGCGTATGCAATGGTTCTATTGTCATATCATTTTCTGCCGTAGTGGCATAATCTGCTGTTAATTTCCGTGACCCAACGCTCACCATCAGCGGGAGCGCGCCGTTTGCGCGATCCTCTTCATGGCTTGGTTGGCTCTTTTTCAATAAAAATCCAGTTGTACCTTTATGGCCTCCACAATCTTCCCCATATCCTTCTGAGAAAGAATGCCGGCGCGCTGAAAGAGCCGTGATTTGCCGACGGTTGCCAATTGATCCGCCATGGCCTTGCTCTCTTTACCATCGAAAACCACAAGCGCCTCACTTGGATAGAGGCGGTCTGTCTTGCTGGTCAGAGGGACAACCTGAACTCGATTGAGGGACTTGTTTGATGCGCCACATCCTTGAAGGTAATCTCAGCCCACTCGGCGGCTTCCTTTTCCCGCTTCTTGTCCTTGGCCATTTCAGCGTAGGCCGCCTCGAGATTGGGGCGCACTACGTGTGGGCGGACTATATCCTGAACAAATCTACTGATTTTTCCGGGTCCGATGGTCTTGTGGAGATTATCATAGACCTCTTCATCAATGGTGATGGTTAGTTTCTTTCGCGTGGCATGCCTCCTTTATACCTATACTATGCGTGTAGTTACCCGGCATGTCAATAGAAAAAGGCGACCGTCAGCCATAACGGAATGGTTCTATTTCATGGG
>MICJ01000081.1:17681-19038 GCA_001830835.1 Syntrophobacterales bacterium GWC2_56_13
ACCCCTTTGAAGAAGGTGTAACAAAAGGCGCCGTCCGCTTCCGTCGTCCGGTAGAGGTCCTTGATCCCCTTTTCCCACGTCAGCGGATCGATCATCCCGGCGTTGACGGCCTGATCCCTGACACCTTCGACCATCGCAATGAAGGTGTTTTTCGTAAAACCTTCAACGTACCCGGGCCGGCTCGCATCCACATAAACCATCCTTGGCGAGATGGACGGGGTGTCGAAACCTGCCTGAATCAAGAGCGGAAACAATTGCCGTCCAATGAGGGAATTGCCCCCGATCCGGGCTTGACATTCCACCAGGCATTGAATGGTCTGCCGCGCTTCCCGGCTGTCGGGATGGAAGTAGGTTGAGCCGTGGTCTCCCTCGATGACCGTCATCGAGCCGCCCGATTTCAGCTTTGACTTGAGGTGCAGCAACGCCTCGACGGGATTTTTTAAATGCTCCAGGACGAAACAGACGAAGATGTGGTCAAAATGATCATCCGGGAAACCTGAATTGAAGATATCGGACTGCTGGAACACGACATTGCTGTGCCCCGTCGCCTCCACGCGCGCTTTTGCCGCCCGAAGGGATTCATCGGATATGTCGATGCAGGTAAAGCACGCCTCGGGGCTGTTTTTCACCAGGGTGACCGTCTGTGCCCCGACACCGCAGCCGGCCTCCAGGACGGATGACCCGGCAGGGTATTTCGTGTCATGGTGCAGGAGATCGCTCAGTGTCGTCGCCTGATCGACGAGCCTGTCGACTTCTCTCTCTGAATAGCCGTGGACATATCGGTGCGCTGACTTTTTCATGGCAGATCCCCTTGGATAGGGAGCTGTCCCCCCTTTTCTCCCAGGGCGAGAAACGGCGCGTGGTTGGAGGTGAAAAAGGGCGGGTCCCGCCGGAGGATCGCCGCGATCGCCGGCCGGCGCTTGAACTCCTCCTCCAGAAAACGCCGGACCGCCCGCCGGTCCCAGCCCTGCGGGTGTACAAACGGCCGGTAGAGCGACAGGTCCCCCTCGTAGAATTCCCCGGTATCGAGGCGTTCCTCGTCCGGCCCCCAGAACGGGAGATTGAAGATGGCCAGGTTCAGAAAGCCGATCTCCTCCGCGTGAGCAAGGGTGAAGGCAAGTGTCCGCCTTGCCGTCTCGGGCGTCTCCGCAAGCGTCCCGAAGAGGAGATAGACATAGGTCGCGATCCCCGCCGCCTTCAGGTTCTTCAGGGCTGCCGACGCCGTATCCAGGTCAATTCCTTTATTCAGGGCGTCGAGGACCCCCTGATCGCCCGACTCCAGTCCCACTTGCAGCATCGCGCAGCCGGAATCCCTCAACCGTCGGCAGAAATCGGGGTCGGCGAGGCGCGGCGTGAT
>MICJ01000081.1:19112-19631 GCA_001830835.1 Syntrophobacterales bacterium GWC2_56_13
TGTCGAGGAGGTGAATCAGCGCCGGTCGCGTCTCTGCCGTCAGGGTGCGGAGGTCCGCCATGACCTGCCCGGGCGGGAGCGACCGGTAAGGGTTCCCCTCGACCTGTTCCGGGCAGAAGGAGCAGCGGCGCCACCAGCAGCCGCTGGAGGCGCTGTAGGGGAGAATCGTCCCCGGCGCAAGGTAATCGGCCAGCGGAAAACCCTCGAGGTCCTGCCGGACCGGGCGACCGTCGTGTTCCTTTCCGAGGAGGGCAAGGAGCGGGGCCTCGCCCGGCCCGGCGATCAGCTCATCTACGAGGCCCCCGAAGGGATTCTTCCAGCCGGGACGCCGCAGCCAGGAGGTGACGAGCCCCCCGCCGAGGACGATCCGGACCTCCGGAAACGCCCGCCGGAGGAACCCGATCATGGCAAAAGTCGTCAGGGCCTGGCTCAGGAAGTTAAGCGAGAAGCCGACATGCGTATCGGTGGTCTCGGCGAGGACCTTCGGAAGGCGTTCGCGGAACCAGGGATAAAAGGGGT
>MICJ01000081.1:19730-24773 GCA_001830835.1 Syntrophobacterales bacterium GWC2_56_13
GTCTGGCCGCCGTCGCGAGGATATGGTTCACGTCCGTCACCTGCCGGCGATACCGGTCGGGATTCCGGTAACCTTCCCGGGATCTGAGAAACGCCATATTTTCCGTCAGATGCCGCGACGCCCGCCGTGTCCAGCGGTCTCCCCTTTCCCGCCCCCGGGGCGCCGCTTCCATAACCCTGCTCAAATCGGCACTGCCTCCGCTTGACGATTGCCTGTCTCCCCCCACCCTCCTATCAAGCGCCGTCACCCGGTTGGAAACCTCATTTTGCGTGCCGGCCGATGTCAGGAGGGCGATCTGCCCCTCTACATTGGCGTCCCAAACCCGGCAGGCGACACCGTGGCGCCGGAGCGCCCCTGCAAGCCGCGCCGGTCCCCCCGGCGCCTCGCAGGCCTTCGCTGTCGGCGGATGGATGAGAAGGATGGAGTTTTCTTTCCTGATTTCCGGATTCATTCTGTTTCTATTTTGTCGAGTAGACCGGTTTCTCCCGATATTTGAGCATAGACAACCTATGCCCCCTGATCCGGATATTGCATGCGTTCCTGGGAGAATGTCAACGAGTTAAATGCTACTTACTTTGTGGCCATTCGCTTATTGACAAACAAAACCCTTCCCCCTATAATTTCACTGAAAAAAAAGAATTTCTCATCAAACGAGTCCTATGCGATTTTTACGAGAGGCGGAGACATCCGTTGAAGGGTTGACTTATTTGGGCGGCAACGCCAAAAGGGGGCATTCTCATGAGTGACGGCAAGGGGATTTTTCGGGCTGCGGCGTTTCAACTCTCGCCGTGCCTTTTTGATCGGGATGGCTCAACGGAAAAAGTTGTGAAGGCCATTGAAAAATGTGGTCGGGAGGGAATTCGGCTGGCCGTGTTCCCAGAAACCTTTATTCCGAACTTCCCCTATTTTGCCTGGCTAAACCCGCCGGCCATTATTACAGACCTGCATGTCAAACTCCATGAACAGGCCGTCGATGTCCCCGGCCCCGTGACCGAGGCTGTAGGCAGCGCTGCAAAAAAAGCAGGGACCGTGATAGTCCTTGGCATCAATGAAAGGGATGGCGGCAGTCTCTATAATACCCAGCTTATCTTTGATGCGGACGGATCTCTTCTCGGCAAAAGGCGCAAGATCATGCCCACTTTCCATGAGCGTATGATCTGGGGATGTGGAGACGGGAGCGGGCTGAAGGTGTTCGATACGGCGATTGGCCGCCTGGGCGCCCTGATATGCTGGGAACACTTCATGCCTTTGGCCCGTTATGCGTTGATTGCGCAAGGGGAAGAGGTCCATTGCTCCCATTTTCCGGGGTCCATGGCCGGTCAATCTCTGTCCAGGCAGATCGATGCCGCCATCCGTCATCACGCGATGGAGGCGGGCGCCTTTGTCGTCAACGCAACGGCATGGTTGACACCGGAACAGAGAGCGGAGATCGCACCTGACGAGTCTCTCAGGAAATACCTGAATGGCGGAATTTGCACAGCCATTGTGGCTCCCCATGGTCGCTATCTGGCCGGACCTCTGCCGGAGGGCGAGGGCGTAGCCGTGGCCGAGATCGATCTGAAAGCCATTGTGCGAACAAAGAACATCCTTGATACCATAGGGCATTACTCCAGACCCGACCTCCTCCAGTTGAGAATAGACCGTCGCCCGCGGACGGTGATGGATGACATGTCGCCGACGTTCCAGAAACTCGGAGAAAGGCCTTGCCTATCTGAGGAAGACAAAGAGGATCACCTGCATTGATCATGCAGCCACGGGTGTGAAAGACCTCGCTCGGGAAAAGGTCTTCTTCATCGGGGAATTACCGGTTGGGATCTGTTTGATGCCGAGGGATCCCCCCGTCAAGGGGGATCCCTGCCCGTTGACCATTACGGGCATTTTTTCCTATCGGCCTGATACCTAAAAAAGTCTCGTTTTTGCCGCGCCTGAATGAGAAGGGCCTGAAACGCTACTCTTCTTCTACGGCGTATGATTTGGGCCCCAGGGTCTCTGCATACTTTTTAAAACCGTGTACTTTAAAGGACACTTTCACCCTGGCACGGTAAGCGATTATTCCGTCATCTTCAAGTTTCATGTCGAGCTTGGTGACCTCAGCGATCCTCAAATCCTCCAACTCCTCCTTCGCGGCCTCAACGGCCTGTTTGGCGGCATCGTCCCAAGAAACATAGCTCGATCCTACCAGTTCAATAATCTTGTAAATACTCATATCTTGCCTCCTCTCTTTTGTCAGGCGGCATGGCCGCCCCCCGAAGGGAAATATTTCAGAATGAACCACAATTGCACCAGGCCGATAAGATGCCGTTTTTGAAAGAAAAGAAGATATAGGTTTAAAAAATCCTCGATGACTGCAATCACGGGAGAAGGAAATTCGGAAAGGGAAGACGGGCAACCGACTATGTAAGAGGATTCGATACTGCTGTAAACATGCCTCCGTACATATCAACAAATGTCTGTTTCTTTAAAACAACAATGCCCGTTTTTCGATGACAGATCCTGTTAGGATGGAATTATCTTACTACGCAAGGAAATTCAACGTCCTTGGATCATATTATCACTGAGGAACCTAAAAAAGTCAAGCGAATTAATCAGAGGGGAAAAATTGCGACTGGTCATAGACACTGCATTTGTCCGGAAGGACAAATACAGGCAACATTCCCCGTTTTGACAGCCGCCATTGGATCTGCTATAAGTACCAATATGGATAAAACAAATAGAGAGCCGTTCAAATTTTCTTTGCGGCGCGAGTCGCCAGTCCCGGCAGCGTAAGTTGGATTAAAAAAAGATCCTGAACGTCGGCCAAGACCATATAATGAACTTAATCAGGAGAGCAATTGAAACCTCTGGGGATCATTTCGGGAACCGTCTTTCTGCACGGAAAGGGAATCTTCGCCGGCCTTCGGGAAGAGACAGTGGAAACGAAGTTCGGCCGGGCGCTGGTCTTCTGCTCCGCTGAGGTCGCCTTCATCCCTCGTCACGGGAAGGACCCCGATCGCCACATCCTGCCGCACCTCATCAACCACCAGGCCAATCTGCAGGCCCTGAAAGAGCTGGGGGTCAGGGAGGTTCTCGGCGTCAATTCGACCGGTTCTCTGAAGCGGCGCCTGAAACCGGGGATGCTCGTAGTCCCGGACGATTACATCATGCCGTCTGCCGGTCCCACGGTCGTGAGCGAGAAGGCGATTCATATCACGCCGGTTCTGAACACGGAAGTCAGGCGGAAGTGGCTTGAAGCGGCGCGTGACTGCGCCATTGAAGTGCTCGACTGCGGCATCTACTGGCAGACCGCCGGCCCCCGTCTCGAAACGCGGGCGGAGATCGCGATGATGGCCCGGTTCGCCGACCTCGTCGGAATGACGATGGCCGGCGAGGCGATCATCGCCCAGGAGCTGGAGCTGCCCTACGCCTCGCTCTGTTCGGTGGACAATTACGCCCATGGCCTCGAGGAGAGGGAACTGACGATGAATCAGATCCTCCGGCACGTGCAGCGAAACACGAAGGCAATCTTCCGGATCCTGACCCGCTACTGCGAACGGAGCGTTCTGTCGGGCGCCACGGACTGATTCAGAAGGCCCCGAGCTGGCAGGGTTTGATCCTGATCTTCAGGGTCTCGCAGGCCGCAGCCACCCCCATCCGTGAAATTTTCCTATCTGAGGCGATCGTCCAGGCGGCTATGCAGGAAAGTCTGCCCTCAGAAAGGCGGCTGCGGACGGCCTCCTCAAGCGCCGCATCGACCTGATCCGCCGGACGGACGATCTTCCCTTCGGTAGCGTAACCGAAAAGACCGAGCTGGCAGCGGCTGATCCGGATCTCTAAAAGGTCCATGGCCCGGCCTACCTCCTCAAGCTGAACGCCCTGCGCAGCGCCGATCCGCTCGGCCTCGGCACAGGCCATCTCCCCCTCCACAACCTTTTCCCGGATCGCCCCGGCGATCTTCTCATCGGGGCTTCCGCCCGGCGCATGTTTGGCCGAATAGCGGCCTGCATCAGAGTGTGTCATCGTCTCCTCCTCAATATTTCATATAGTGAAAGGGCTCAATCGCAGCCAGCGCCTCGTCGTCCAGCGTCTTGAACCCGTGTTTTTCGACGATGCTTTCGGCCTTTTCGATCTGATCGACGCTGACCACGAAGACCGCCTTCTGGTTGCCCTCCAAAACAAAGCCGTAGGCGTTGTTGATGTTGATCCTCTCGGCGAAGAGGATCTGCGTCAGTTTGTCCAGACCGCCCGGCTGGTCGGGAATGACGACGGCCAGGACCTGTAGGAGTTGAAGGCACTGAAACCGTAGAACTCCTCGATCTTCCGGCGCATCTTCTCCGAATGCGGCTCGGCGCCAATGAAGGCGATCCTCAGTTTCGTGTCCCGGCGGGGATCGACATCGGTCTCAGTAAAGACGGACGCGAGGAGGAGGGCGTAGCTGGGGATGATGTGGATGGCCGTGGTCTCGAAGTCCCGCATGAGCTGGATCTGGCGTTTGCTGTTCCCCGCCCCGGCGGGGATCACGAGCGCCCCGATCTTCTCCGAACCTCGCCATCTGCAGCTTCGAAAGGTCGTCCCGGTCCATCGTCTCGATCTCTTTTTTCCAGTACATGCCGCGCCTCCGCTGTTTATTGGATGAGTGATTTTCTACAACGGCTGACCGATTTTATCAAGGCAAAGTTAAAGGCTGGCCCTCCGGGCGGGAACGTCCGTAAAAAACGTTGCCAAATCAGCGCCGGAAAGATAATAATCTTCTCCGGATCAAGTCGACCGATGACGCAAGGTCCGGCGAAGACCCTTTTCAATATTGACGCCCTCGTAAAAAGTGGGAGAAGCGGAATCCATGCTGCAACCTTACCACGGGACGATCCGGAACATTGCCTGTCTTTTCGCCCACTGCGGTCATGCAGAGGACGACGGCAACCGGATTTATGAAATCGCCGCGGCGGTGATCGCCCCGGACCGGCCGGAAGAGATTTTCTCCTCCCCGGTCCGCTACGGAAAGTTTACGGAGAGAGAGCGATACGCCTCGGGCCTCTCCCGGGATATTCTCCGCAATGCGCCGCCCCT
>MICJ01000081.1:24807-28034 GCA_001830835.1 Syntrophobacterales bacterium GWC2_56_13
TTCCGGCTGCGGGAATCCGCGGGTCGTCGATCTGGGCTTTTCCGCAGAATTCTTCCTCCCCCAGGCGGAATGCACCGCACTCAGGCCCCTCTGGGAGCATCTACGCGGGAACCCGCGCGACAAGATCTCCTTCACGGCCCGGGAGGCAGTCGATCTCTCCCTCGACCTCGTCCGCCGCATTTGCGGCCTTGTCCTCAACCCCGAGGAATTTCCTCCCGCAGCGGTCCTCCGCTTTCACCTGGGGAGGAGCGACACCCTCTTCGGCGATCTTTTTCTCCATCTCAACCGGAGCTACCGGGACTATTTCGGCGGCCTCTTCGATCCGTCGGTGGACGGGGAAACAACAGACTGGAAGCGGTTCCTGGAGAAGGCGCCCCCGCCGGCGCCGCTCCCGGACAGCAGGGAAACACGGAAAAAGACCCCCCTCGCCCGCCTCGACGATCTTTACCGGGGGCTTGCCGCTTCTGCAAAGGGTTATGTCGTTAGGCCCTCACAGATAGCCTATGCCAGACACGTGGCCGCCTCCCTCAACGACGGTGCAGTCCTGACCATCGAGGCGGGAACCGGCACAGGCAAAACCCAGGGCTACCTGATCCCCGTCCTGGAGTTCCTGCGGCGGAACAGCGGGGCGCGGGTCGCCATCTCCACCTACACCAAGAGCCTCCAGGAGCAAATCGTCCGGAGGGAGATCCCTCTGACCGTTTCCCTCAACCGGGCCTACCGGAAGATCCCGGCCGTCCTCCTGAAGGGAAAATCGAACTACCTCTGCGCCGAGAAACTCGACCATCTCTACGAGGAGTCCCTTACGGGCGGGCGGCTCGTCGCCTGGCTCTACTTCATCAATCGGCTTTTCCATTTCCGGCAGGTTGACGGCGATGCGGTCGGCGAACGGATCCGGTTTCACCTCCGCGACGGGTTCTTCTTCCGCCGTCTGCGGCAGGAGAGTTCGGCAAAGAGGGGCTGCACGCGAAGACACCTCCGTTGTCCGGCGCAAGTGATCGCCGCCGAGGCCGTAAACGCCCGCCTCATCGTCACCAACCATCACAAGCTCGCCCTCCTCAACCGGGACGAGGCCCTCGGGGGGCTTTTCGGAAACTACATCATCGACGAGGCCAACCACTTCGAACACGCCGTCCGCAGCGCCTTCGGCATCGAGATCGGCTCAAGGGAGATAGCCGACACCATCACCTATATCGAGACCGTCCTCAGGCGGCTGACGCCGGGAGCCGGAGAATCTCCCGGCCGCGCGATCGATGCGGCGCTGACCGCCCTGAACGACCTTCGCGAGAAAACGGCGGCGCTGGCGAATGCACTTGCCGCCGTCCGCGCCGGCGCTGCTTCGGGGGAAATAACCCTTCTCCCCGCCGAGCATCCCGCCTTCACGGACGGACGCCTGCGAAGGCAGCTCGACGATCTGAGGAAGACGCTCAAGGGAATTGCCGGCTGCCTAGCGTTCGTCAAAGACGGGGATGTCTGCAGGAAGCTGGGGATACGCTCCCGGAGCGCCGGCCGGTTGAAAACCGCCCTTAATGATTTCCGGGATCATGCGGAGACACTCAAAACTATCGGCGAAAAGAGTCTATCGCCGGGGCAGGTGACTGCGTGCGCCCTCTTCGTCCGACACTGGACGATCTCCGTCCGGACAGTGGAGGTGGCCGAACTGCTCAAGGATCACATATACGGAAACCGGGATGCCGTCGTTTTCACCTCGGCGACCCTCCGCAACGGGGAAGGCTTTGACAGCTTCCGGCGCGCGGCCGGCATGCCGGAAGCCGCAACGAACGGCGGCAGAGCTCATGAAGCGCCCGCCGGGACCCCGAGGAAGGAATTCCGCTTCGAGGCGCTCTCCTCTCCCTTTTCCCCGGAAGCCGCCGAGATCGCCGTTCCTCCGGAGGCCCTCAGCGGGGCCTTTGAATGCAAGGAGGCCTGGCTTGCCCGGGTCGCCGAGCTCCTCCCCGGCCTTATCCGCCGGAACCGGGGGCGCACCCTCGTCCTTTTCTCCAGTTACAGCGACCTGACGACCATAGCCGCAAAGGTTGAAGAGGAGATACGCACCAGCGGCTACCCTCTCCTCATCCAGCAGAACGGCATTCCGACAGCCGCCCTCTGCGAGGAATTCAGGGCCATTCGGGAGAGCGTCCTGTTCGGCGTGGAAACCTTCTGGTATGGGGTCGATTTCCCGGGAGACACCCTGACCCAGGTGATCATCACCCGTCTCCCCTTCCCCCACCCCCATGATCCCCTCCAGATCGCGCGAAGGAATCTCCTGTCCCGTGAGGAATACTGGCGGCGCTACTATTACGAAACCGGGATCAAACTGCGGCAGGGTATCGGCCGCCTTATCCGTTCGGAGGCGGACCGGGGAATGGTCGTGATCCTCGACGCCCGCTACCTCAGACATGAAACGAGCGGGGGGATCTCATGACCGGCATCATCCTCTCCGGCGGCAGAAGCACGAGAATGGGGAAAAACAAGGCCTTTCTCCGCGTAGGCGGCGAGCGCCTGATCGACCGGACCGTCCGGCTCTTCCGGGCTGTATTCAGGGAGGTCATCATCGTCACCGCCAGCCCTCTCGACTATCTCGATCAGGAGACCATCATCGTCACCGACATCCTCCCGGAGCGGGGCGCCCTCGGTGGGATCTACACCGGTCTTTTCTACGCCGGGGAGGAGCAAGCCTTCGTCGCGGCTTGCGACATGCCCTTCCTGAACCGCTCTTTTCTCGAATACATGGCATCCCGTGCGACCGGTTACGACATCGTCGTCCCGGCGCCCACCGACGGGCTACAGCCCCTCCACGCCGTCTCCTCCCGCCGGTGCCTCCCCGCCATCCGGAATCTCCTCGAGACGAATCGATTGAAAATCACCGGTTTCTATCCCGGACACAAGCTTCGCACGATTTCTCCGGAGGTCCTCCGTTCCTTCGACCCGGAAGGACGCATGTTCATGAACGTCAACACCCCGGAAGATATCCTGAAGCTGCCCTCTCTGTCAGACAGTGACAGGGTCCCGAAATTAGACATTCCCGGGGGAATGTGATATGGGGCGGAGCACAGGCGAAAAAGCCTGACGCGGGCAAATCATCATCAGGGAAAGGGCAGCGGGCAGTGAAGACCCATCAGGTCATTTTTCAGCCCTCCGGCAGGCGGGGCGGGATTCCGGAAGGAAAGACCGTCATGGAGGCGTCCCGTTCGCTGGGCGTAGGGATCGAATCCGTCTGCGGCGGG
>MICJ01000081.1:28121-32196 GCA_001830835.1 Syntrophobacterales bacterium GWC2_56_13
CCGTTCACTGAAGAGGAGGCCAAACTCATCGGAGAAAAGGAGCGGGCGGAGGGTTTCCGTCTGGCCTGTGCCGCCGCAATCCGTGGGAATGTTCTGATCTTTGTGCCGGAAGAGAGCCGCACGGGCAACCAGGTGGTGAGAAAAGAGGCCACGGAAAGGGCGATCTCCCTGAATCCAGCCGTCCGTCTCTTCCCCGTAACGCTTTCGCCCCCCGATCTGAACCACCCGCTGGGAGACTATGATCGCCTGGTTGCGTTCCTCGCGGAGCGCTTCGGCCTTGCTCGGCCCGCAATCGACTACCCTGCCCTCTTGAAACTCCCCGACGCCCTCAGGCAGGGGAACTGGAGAGCAACCGCGGCCCTCTGGATGGAGCGGGAAATCATCGCCGTTTTCCCGGGAGAGGTGGAGGAGACCTACGGCCTGGCGATCGACGTGGGTTCGACGACCGTGGCCGCTTATCTGTGCAGCCTCCGGACCGGCAGGATCATTGCCGCCGGGTCGCTCATGAACCCCCAGGTCGCCTACGGCGAGGATGTGATGTCGCGGATCACCTACGTGATGGAACACCCTCCTGACGGGCTGGAGAAGTTGAAGGGCGCGATCATCGACGGCCTCAACCGCCTCATCCGGACCGTGACCGCGGAGGGGGGCCTCGCCCCGATCGATATCCTCGAAGTCACGCTGGTCGGGAACACGGCGATGCACCACCTCCTCCTCGGAATCGATCCCCGCTACCTGGGGGTCTCCCCCTTCACGCCGGCTCTCCACCGCGCGCTCGACATCAAGGCGCGCGACCTCGGTCTCACAACCCATCCCGCCGCCAACGTCCATATTCTCCCGATCGAAGCGGGTTTCGTCGGGGCGGACAACGTGGGGGTCCTGATTGCGGAGGAACCCTACCTCCGGGAGGAGATGGTCCTCATCATCGATGTGGGCACGAACGGCGAGATGGTCATGGGAAACCGCGAGAAACTTCTCTCTTCCTCCTGCGCAACAGGGCCCGCCCTGGAGGGGGCGCATATCCGTTTCGGCATGAGGGCGGCCCCCGGGGCAATCGAACGGATTCGAATCGATCCCGAAACGTTGGAGGTCTCTTTCAAAATCATCGGCGGGGAGCGCTGGCGGCCGGAGGTTCCAATCACCGGCGCCAAGGGGATCTGCGGCTCCGGGATCATCGACGGGGTGGCCGAACTCTACCGGGCGGGGATCATCGATGGAAGCGGCCGCTTCCGGACCGATCTCGCAACGCCGCGGCTCCGCCTGACCGGCGGAAAACCGGAGTTCGTCATCGCCTGGCGCGAAGAGACGTCGCTGGACGAGGATATCACGATCAACCAGCAGGATGTCCGCAACGTCCAGCTCGCCAAGGGCGCCCTTTATACGGGCGCGAAACTGATGATGAAAAAGTTAGGGATCGAAAAACTGGACCGGGTGATCCTCGCGGGGGCCTTCGGGAGTTACATCGACAAGACGGAGGCGATGATCTTGGGCATGTTTCCCGACTGCGACCTCGGAAACGTATTCTCGGTGGGCAATGCGGCGGGCGACGGGGCAAGAATCGCCCTCCTCGACCGGGAGAAGCGGATGGAGGCCGAGAAAGTCGCCCGGCAGGTTGAATACCTCGAATTGACCATCGAGGCTGATTTTCAGCAGGAGTTCATGGCGGCCCTGACCATCCCTCACAAGACGGACCTCTTTCCCCATCTGCCGCCGCCCTCCCGCTATTCGAGGCGCCCCTCGCGGAAGGCGCAGATGTAGCCCATGCAATAATCGTCTTTGCCGGCGACGAGGGTTGCGGCCTTCAGCATGGCATAGAGCAGCTTGTCCGTAGGATCGATGATCGCCGAATCCAGCCCCCTGGTGATCGCAGCGGCAAGAAACGCCCGGTTGATCAGTTTTCTCGCGGGAAGGCCGTAGGAGACGTTTGTGAGCCCGCAGATGGTGTGGACGCCGGCAAACTTCCTCATGATTTCGCCGATGGCCTCCAGCGTGGCGCCGGCCGATTTCGGATTGGTCGACAGCGGATAGACGAGAGGATCGATGTACAGGTCATCGAGGGGAACGCCCGCGCCCGTGAGTTTTTCCACCAGCCGGCCCGCCAGCGCCACCTTCTGGTCAACCGTCTCGGACATCGCCTGTTCGGCCTGACACAGGGCAATGACCTTGGTCCTGTACTCGACGACCAGCGGCAGGATCCCCTCGATCCGGGAGGATTCCAGGGTGATGGAATTGATGAGCGGCGTCTTCTTCATAAGCGGCAGCATCGCCTTGATCACCTCGGGATCCGGGCTGTCGATCGAAAGCGGCAACTCCGTCACTTCCTGTACCGCCTCCACGATCCATCTGAGCTTCTCGGCCTCTTCTCCGACGAATGTCCCGGCATTGACATCGATGTAGTGAGCCCCCGCCAGGGTCTGCGCCTTCGCCTCCCCCTCGATGAAGGCCCTGTCCCCGGCGGCGATGGCCTGGGCAATCTGTTTTCGCGACGAATTGATTCTTTCCGCAATGATCAGCATGCCTCTTCTCCTTCCAGTGCCGAATACGGCTCCGTGTTTCTCAGACCGCTCCCCGTGAAATCTTCAAACCGCGTACGTGCAGTCATATCTGTCTGACCGAGGTTTCTACTACGAAGCGAGGTGAAATTCAACAGGGAGTTGCCGTCGACAAAGGATTTGATCTGCTTGAAAGCCGTTATCCTTGCACCAATCTGGAGAAATATCGTTTGTTTCGATTCTCATCCATTCGCCATGGTTATGATTCCACACCCTCATGTTATGCCGCTAAGAGATCATGCCCGCTGACGCTTCGCTGCCAGATGTATTCGTACATCCGATCCGCGACCGATTCAGTTTCCTCATTGGTGAACGGCGGGCGCGGCAATGACCGCCACAGGCTGTCGAGGATGAACACCTTGACCTCGGCCTGCGTGGTTGTGTTCTGGGTCCAGCCAGGCATCGGGCGGAGCAGCTCTTTGAGTGACGCAAGCAGCGTCCTGCTGGCCTGCTTGAGCCGCTCCCGATCGGCCTTGCTGATCCGATCTTTGAACAGGAGATCGAACAGGGCCAACTCGTCGTTGCTCAGCCCCTCTTCCGCGGCCCGCCGCTCCTCGGCATCGAGGCGACTCGCAAGATCCATCAGCTTCGCGAAGGTCCCTTCGACCGTCGCCCGGTCCTTCTCGCGGTTGTAGTCAGCGATGATCTCCTGGTACGTTTTGTAGTAGTCCATCCGCATTGGGTTGCGGGCGAGCATCTGCTCGAGCTTCTTCTCAACGACATCACGGATGTCCTGCAACGCGGCGTGTTTCCGGCCTACCTTGGTCGCAAACTCGTCCCGCAATTTGCCGAAGTCGATCCGGCTCAAATCCACCGTGAGGCCCGCGGCGTGGTCGTCGCCAGGCGCCGCCGTGCGGATCGCTTCGTTAACGATCCGGTGCAACACCTTGAGCACCTCGGTCACGTCGGCCATGTCGCGTTTTTCCTGTAGTTTCTTGTAGATGGTTTCGATGTTGTCATGGCGCTCCGCATAGGCAAAAGCACTTGGCTCCATCAACAGCGCCTTGAAGCGGATGAACACCTGTCGCGCCATGATCTCGAACCGGCGTTTCGCTTCATCCGAGGTATAGAGTGCATCCACGGCGTCCCGTAGCGTCTCGATCCGGGCGAATCCGGTCGCGCCGCGCAACCGGACCGGGTCGAAGCCGAGGGGCAGCAGGTGGCTTTCGGCGACCTCGGTTGCCTGGAGCAGCGCCGCCACCAACTCCTCGATTGGTGCCACGATAGCGTCGCCATCGCTTTCGTCCTCCTCCCCAAGGGCATACTGCGCGAGCGCCTCACGCAGGCTCTTGAGCATGCCGTTGTAGTCCACGATGACACCGCAGTCCTTGCCGGGATAGACGCGGTTGGCCCGGGCGATCGCCTGCATGAGGTTGTGGGCCTTCATCGGCTTGTCGATATAGAGCGTCGCCAGGCACTCCACGTCAAAACCGGTCAGCCACATGGCGCAAACGATGGCGATGCGGAAGGGGTGCTGCGGGTCCTTGAAGGCGTCGTCCACGGCCACCCGCTTGCCGTCGGGC
>MICJ01000081.1:32268-32495 GCA_001830835.1 Syntrophobacterales bacterium GWC2_56_13
TCGTTCTGGGCCTCACTGATGATTAACTCGATGATTGTGCTTTCAAGCCAAGCTGCCTGGGCCAGGAGTTGATCCCTTTGGTCTTTGAGCTCTTGCCGGACCTCATCGTCCTTCTCATTCACCAGTTTCGCCACCCTGAGGGCAATTTCCAGTCGCACCGCATTGAGCTTTTTCCGCCATAAGGGCATGATCAATTTATGCATCCGAGCACAGGTAATCTTGTCTAC
>MICJ01000081.1:32548-32821 GCA_001830835.1 Syntrophobacterales bacterium GWC2_56_13
CGGTCGTCGGCGGTTATCACCTCATAATCTTTACCGAGTAGCCTTTCCAGCAAGGCTTCTTGATCTGGGTCCAGTTCGGCCTTGTCAACCGCATCGGCGATGCGGTCATTCAGGTCCAACCGGGTGAGTCCGAGCTTCTCTCCCCGATTCTCGTAAACCAGCTTGACTGTTGCACCGTCTTCTTCCGAACGTTTGAAGTTATAGCAGGAGACATAATCGCCGAATATTCGTTTCGTTAGGTTGTCATATTTGAAGAGCGGTGTGCCGGTGAAT
>MICJ01000082.1 GCA_001830835.1 Syntrophobacterales bacterium GWC2_56_13
GAGAATCCGCCGATCGATGTGGCGATCCTGGGGCAGTTCAAGGCCGGAAAAAGCTCCTTCATCAACAGCCTGCTGGAGAAACCGATCCTCCCCACCGGCGTCGTTCCCGTCACGACCGTGATCACCCGCCTCCAGTACGGGTCTGTGGAGCGGGCGACCGTGACCCATTTCGATTGGTCGCGGGTCGAAATCCCCCTGGAAAAGCTGGCCGACTTCACCTCCGAGGCCGGGAATCCGGGCAACGTCAAGAATGTAGAAGTGGTGGACATCGATGTCCCCGTTATGGCGGATTATCCGGGATTGAGACTGGTCGACACCCCGGGGATGGGAAGCGTCTTTAAAACCCACATGAAGACCGCGCAGGAGTGGCTTCCCGAGGTCGGCACCGCGATCGTGGCCATCAGTTCGGACCGGACCCTCTCCTCCTTCCGCGCCCTTTTGGGCCAAAACATCGAAAGTGCTCTTGGGTTGAAACTGGCGGAGGCCGACTGGCGGATCGACGTCAGCGAACCCGGCCACCCGGATGTCGGGATCACCCGGGTCTTCGATTTTCATTTCGACCTGCTGTGGTTCCTGACCCCGATGTTCCTTTTCCGAAAACTGTTCGAAAGACACTTCCTTGCCCTGATTCCGCGGGCGGTGGAGATGAATCTCTCTCGCCTCGGCGCCCAGTGGGAAAGCAGGATCAACGCAACGATCGAGGAGATGCGCAAGCAGGCGGCGGGGTACGTGAAAGACGAGATCGCGACAATCGAAGCCCTCCTGGCGGGCAGCCGCGGGCGCACGGAAGAGATCCATGCGATGATCGAGGATCTTCGGGCACGGTTGGCCGGCATGGGCGATGAGGGAGGGGAAAAATGATCGGGATCGACATCCCCGGTTTCGGACCGTTTCGCCTCGCTCATCTGGTGTCCGATTTTACGGGGACCCTGGCGTGCGACGGGATACCCCTGGAAGGGGTGACGGAGATGATCCGGGAGATATCCGGGCATCTGGCGGTGCATATTCTTACGGCGGATACCTGCGGAACGGCAAGATTGGAACCGGAGGAACTGCCCTGCACGGTTCATATATGGAAATCATAAGAAAGAAGGCGGAGTTGATTTTACACGATTAACCAGGAGGCATTATGTCAAAAATCAAAAAAATCAAGGCGCGGGAAATTCTGGACTCACGGGGAAACCCTACCGTCGAGGTAGACGTTATCCTGGACAACGGGATCTTGGGAAGGGCAGCCGTTCCTTCCGGCGCATCCACCGGGAGCAGAGAGGTGGTCGAACTGAGGGACGGCGAGGCGGGACGCTACCATGGCAAAGGCGTGCAAAAGGCGGTAAAAAATGTAAACAGGATCATCGCTCCCCGGCTCAAAGGCATGGCCCCTGAGAAGCAGGAAGCGATCGACAGGTTCATGATCGACCTCGACGGGACGGAGAACAAGGCAAAACTGGGCGCGAACGCGATCCTGGGCGTCTCGATCGCGGTGGCGAAAGCCGCCGCCCTCGATAAGGGCAAGCCCGTTTATCAATATATCGGCGGGAAAGACGCCCGAAGGCTGCCCATACCCTTCTTCAACATCCTGAACGGCGGCAAGCACGCCGACAACAACGTCGATATCCAGGAGTTCATGATTGCGCCCATCGGCGCGCCCTCGTTCCGGGAGGCCCTCCGGATGGCCGCCGAAACCTACCAGACTCTGAAGGCGGTCCTGAAGTCAAAAGGCCTGAACACGTCGGTCGGAGATGAAGGCGGTTTTGCGCCCAACCTGTCGTCCAACGAGGAGGCGATCCGGTTCATCCTCTCCGCGATCGAGAAGAGCGGATACAAGCCCGGCCGGCAGATAGCCATCGTCCTCGACCCGGCGGCGAGCGAGTTTTACCGGGACGGCAAATATCTCCTGAAGGCGGACAACAGCAGTCTCTCTTCCGAGGAGATGGTTGATTATTACAAGGTGCTTGTTGCCAAATACCCGATCATCTGCATTGAAGATGCCCTTGCGGAAGACGACTGGGCGGGGTGGCGCATCCTGACGAAGAAGCTGGGCAAAAAGATCCAGCTCACCGGCGACGACATCTTCGTCACCAACCCCAAGATCCTGGCCGAAGGCATCAAGCAGGGCATCGCCAACTCCGTGTTGATCAAACTCAATCAGATCGGTACGCTTACGGAGACGCTGGAGACGGTGGAGACGGCCAAAAAGGCGGGCTATACCTGTCTGTTCTCGCATCGGTCGGGCGAGACGGAAGATTCTTTTCTGGCGGACGTCGCCGTGGCGACCAACGCCGGTCAGCTCAAAACCGGCGCCCCGGCGCGGTCGGAGCGGCTGGCAAAATACAACCAGTTGCTGAGGATCGAGGAAGCACTGGGCGGCAGGGCCATATTCCGGGGCGACCTGCACTGGTAGATTTGATATCCCTGGGTGTAGCAGAATAATTATATGCGACGACATCAGATACAGCTGTACTTGCAGCGTTCCTGATCCGTGAAAAAAGGTTGGAGGCTACGCTGCGGTTTTAGCGTTGCGGATAGGACATTTTATCGGGGATGACGCCCCGGACGCCCCCTCGGGGCTTGGGCGTATCCCCGTCCCTTCTCGGAATCAGGTGGATGTGGGCGTGCATGATTGTCTGGCCGGCCGAAATGCCGCAGTTGATTCCTATATTGAAGCCGGTGATTGTCGCATCCTGATGTAACAACCTTTCCCGCAGTTGCCGCAAAAGGTGTTCGGCATCTTTTGCTTCATTAACTGTCATGGAGAAAAAATCCGGTGTATGCCTGCGGGGAAGAATGAGCAGATGTCCCTTTGTTACCGGGTAATTGTCCCCTATGGCAAAGACGGAGCCATATTCTTCAATGATTTTGGAATTGATTTTGTCAGGGCAAAATGGGCAGTCCATCGCTATCCACCTAATTTTGGCGGGAGTCAGGCCTGGAAAAGTATCCCTCCGCCTTGCAGCTAAGATGCAGGGCGGGGGAAGCGATATTTGATTATCCGTCGATGGTCAGTTCATCCTTCTTTTTTAAGTAGTCCTTGGACACGTTCTTCCAACCCTTGACGCAGCCATAGATGACATAACCGATGGTCGCCAGGACAATGACGACCCCAAAGACCAAAATGGTGTTTGCAGGAATTGTAAACATCTGAGTCATCGCATACTCTCCTTCCAATTGATTTCAGGGCCGAATATCCATTCCGGTCCCGAAGGCTATATCCGGACGGTCCTCACCAGGGGATTCATTTTCCGGATCCCCAGTAGAATCTCCTCTAATTCCCTGTTTTTGCCATGGCAGAAAAGATAGCCGCTCTCCCGGGGCAGCTTCATCTTGATCAAACCGAACCAGCCGGGAAAGCGCGACCCTTCGATGGTTCGGATCTGCTTCGCCGGAATCTCCAGGTTCCGCCTGAGGCTTCTCAAAACGATCAGCCCCTCGTCGTCCAGCGCGATCCGGTAGAAGAGGCCCAGGGACCAGAACCAGGTGTAAAAATAGAAGAAGCCGATCATGGCGGCATAGACCCAGTGGCTTTGAAAGCCAACCTGCTGGAACTTCAGGTAAATCAAGGGCAGGGTCCCGACGGTCCATGCCAGCAGCAGCAGATAGAAAAGAATCACATACGCCGCCGGGGCCTGGAAAACCTGTGACGACTCCGTCGCCTGATCCATAAGCTCGTTTCCCCCGTATGACGGTTCGGAGAAACCGCCGGCATTCGGCGCGGGCATCCGGCAGAGCGGTTTCTCCGAGAGCTTAATTTCCAATGGCTCCAACCCCATCCCTATTGCTGACCCCTGAAGAAATACTTCGGGCCGATGAGAATGATATCGGGGAAATACATGCACAGCACCAGGCCGATGAACTGCAGCGCCAAAAATGGGGCGGCCGATTTCCAGACATCCACCGTAGAGATCTCCGGCGGGGCCACACTCTTCAGGTAGAAGAGCGAGAAGCCGAACGGTGGCGATAGGAAGGCCATCTGCATGTTCACGGCGAAGAGGACGCCGAACCAGATCGGGTCGAACCCCAGTTGGCGGATGATCGGCCCGAAGAGGGGAACGGTGAGCATGATGATCCCAACCCAGTCGATGAACATACCCAGGAAGATCAGGATGAACATCATGATCCAGATGATCGTCCATGGGCTCAGGCCGGAGCCAAGGAGCATGCCACTGACGAAGTCCCCGCCGCCCACCATGATGTACAGGGCGATGAAGATATTCGCCCCGAACAGGCTCCAAAAAACCATGGCGGTCGCCTTGATCGTGTTTTCCGCCGCCGTGAGAAGGCTCTTCAAGGACATGCGGCCTTTGATGATGGCGATGATCCACGCCCCCAGGCACCCCACGCCGGCCGCCTCCGTCGGCGCAGCGATCCCGACGATGATCGTTCCCAGAACCAGGAACATCAGAATCGCGGCGGGGATGATCGGCGTCAGGACCTTGAGCAGTCCGATCCAGTCCAGCCGCTCCTCCTTGGGGATGGACGGACCCAGTTTGGGGTTGATATAGCAGCGGATGGTGATGTAGGTGATGAAAAGCCCGGACAGCAGGAAGCCCGGGAGGAAAGCGCCGGCGTAAAGCTGCCCGATGGAGGAGTTGTCCACCATGCCGTAGACGATCAGCATGACGCTGGGGGGGATCAGAATCCCCAGGGTTCCACCGCTCAGGATGCAGCCCAGGGCGATAAACTTGTCATATTTGCGGTTGAGCATCTGGGGCAGGGCGATCAGGCCCATGGTCACTTCCGTGGCGCCCACAACGCCCGCCATGGCCGCCATCATGGTGCAGGCGGCGACGGTGGCCGTTGCGAGGCCGCCCTTCAGCCAGCCCAGCCAGTGATAGACCATGTGGTAGATATCCTCGATGATCCCGCTCTGTTCTAGGATATTCGCCATCAGAATGAACAGCGGGATGGCATCTAACAAATAGTTGACCATCAGGCCGAAGATCCGCGTCGGCACGATGTTGACAGCCGACGGTCCCTGGATGATGGCCGTGTAGATGATGCCCGTGACGCCGCAGGAAAAGGCCACCGGCAGCCCCATGAAGAGGAACAAAACCATGGTGCCGAAGATCAGAACGGTGAGAAGTTCAACGCTCATACGAATTCCCTCCCTGTCCGGGCCGTGTAGACGTCACGGATGGTCCAGACAATCCCCTGCAGCAGCAGGAGCACCCCGCCGAAGGGCATGAGGAACTTGACGGGATACAGGGGCGGCCCCCAGTCGGTGAAGGAGTTCTCCCCGATGATTTCGATTCCCAGAAAGGTGTTGCCGGCGTTCATCATCTGCGAGCTCCAGTAAAAATTCCAGGAGGTGTAGATGTAAACCAGCACAAAGAGGTAGAATAACGGGGCGGTCAGGAGATCCATGATCGCCTGCGTCCGGCGGGTCCGTCCGGCATAGATGACGTCCACCCGCACATGGGCCCGATAGAAGTGGGCCGTGCCGGCAATCATGACGTAGTACATCGCGAACAGGGTCAACATCGTTTCATGTCCCCAGTTCGTCGGCATGCCGAAGAAATAGCGCATGATCACTTCAAAGGAAATGACCGCGACACAGACGAGCGACACGTAGGCCATCATCTTGCCCACGAAGACGTTGGTCTTCTCCACGGCCATCATGAATGTTCGCAATTTATCCATCGTATCAACCCTTCTCGCAATTTATCTTTCCTAAAATCCCCGCATCCCTTTCACGCCCCCGCTGGCCGTCGCCAGACAAAGTGGCCATGCGGCACATCTTCCCGAAAGCCCGGAGCAAACCGCAGGAATGTCACCGCCGGGGACAACCCTGGGGCGATCAGAGAACCGCACAAAAATGAAATGATCAGAATAAACACCGTCTGTTCCGGTAATGAGCCGCACCTGATTCTGATGATTTCAACAGAATTCAAAAAAAAGGGAAGGAATACGGTATCCCTTCCCCCGAAATCGTCTTAGAAGGTCAGCTTCTTTCCGCTGTGATCCACCATATCCTTGTCGGAGTAGTACACCATTTTCTCGGATTTCATGTATTCCCACTGGGACTTGAAGGCCTTCATCGCCAGCGGGTCCTTCCGGGCCCATTTCACCCAGAGCTCGGGGGCGAACTTTCTGAATTTTTCGATGTCCGACTCCTTCAGACGGATGACTTCAACGCCCCTGGCCTTGTACTTGGGAACGGCATCGAGGTCGGCCTTCTGGATCGCCGTGTAGTGATCCCAGGAGTGCCAGGTCACCGCCATTTCCAGCAGATCCTGGAGGTGTTTGGGGATCTTCTTCCAGGAATTCATGTTGATCTCGATGCCCATCAAGTCGACGGGCTGGTGCAGACAGGGGGTGGAGGGGGGGCCCATGATGATGTACTTGGCAACCTCGGCGAACCCCAGGTTGTAGTTGATGGCCCAGCCTACGTAGTCGGAGGCGTCGATGACCCCCTTTTCCAAGGCCGGATAGACCTCCCCGCCGGGGAGCAGGACCGTGGAGACGCCGGCCGCGCGGTAGATGTCGGCGATGATCCCGCCCGGATAGCGGATCTTCTTTCCTTTGAAGTCCTCGAAGGAGCGGATGGGGACCTTGGAGTGGATCAGGTTGTCGTCGTGCTGGATGGGCCCGAGGTACATCATGTTGTGCGCGCCGTAGGCCTCGCGGGCGAACTGCCTGCCCCCCAGGACGTTGTACCAGGTCTCCCACTGGTCGGGACGGTCCATGGCGAAGGGGTAGGAGGAGAGGAAGGTCGCGACGGGGATCTTGCCGGGCCAGTAGACATCGAAGCAGTGCATCGCATCGAACACGCCGGATTTGATGGCATCGAACATCTCGAAGGTGCCCACAATGGCGCCGGCGGGAAGACATTCGATCAGCAGCTGGCCCTCGGTCACCTCGGCCACCTTCTTGCCGAAATCCTGGAACTTCGTGTACCCCACCGTGCCGGCGTCCCAGGCGGTCTGCATCTTCAGCTTGATGGGCGCCGCCGCCGACAGGCGCATCACGCTAGGGAATCCCATGACGCCCGCCGCACCCCCGGCCACCACGGCCGCGGTCTTCAAGAAACTGCGACGGGACCCTTTTTCTACGCTGGTTTGGTCCTGCTTCACTTTCTTGCTCATAAAACCTCCTTCTTCATGATTGGGTCCAATGACGGGTCTGATCAGTCATCCCGGACCAATCAGTAAACAGGACACCCCTTTTTGATTTCCTGCGCAATCAAGGTTCTCTCCCATGCCGCACGGGACCAGAGCCATGCATCCTCTGATTTTGAAGATTCCTGAAACTATTGTTCGCGTGCTATCCCTCCGTGGATCTGTCAAGAATTTAATGATGCCCGGGATGAGCGGCATGGGCGCTGGAACGAAGGAACAGGTCAGAATGACCAGCAACTCTCACAGGAAAATCTTGCCTGGATTCAAAATTCCGTTGGGGTCGAAGACAGCCTTGATACCGCGCAGGATTTTGATCTGTGCATCGTCCAACGCCATCGGAAGATACCGGCGGCGCGTGACGCCAATCCCGTGCTCGCCAGTGAGCATTCCACCCAACGATAGTGTGAGGCCATAAATCTCTTCATCCACCACAATCGGCACGAGCGACTGCCATCGGTCGTCAGGCATACTGTCCTTGAGAGTGTTGACGTGCACATTGCCGTCACCCGCGTGCCCGAAGCAAACGATGCGCACCGAATGTTTCCGCGCGATCTCCTTGATTCCTTTAAGTAGCATGCCAATCTTGGCACGCGGGACGGTAAGATCTTGCATGTGGTTGATCGGACTCTGAAATTTGAGCGCAGGGATGATCTGGCGCCGCACTTCCCACATTCGATCGCGCGTCGGACGATCCTTTGCCACCAGCACATCTCGCGCACCATGCTTCAAACAGATTTCGCCGGCGATTTCGAAATCCGCGTCAATCGCCTCTTGATGATTGTCGTCGAGCTGGATCAAGAGTTGAGCCTCCGCGTCGTGGTAGGGCGCCTCCTTTTCCAGAAACTGCTCTGAAGCCAAGATGGCATCGCGTTCCATGAACTCGATGGCGGCCGGCACGATGCGCCGGCCTATAATGTCCGATACCGTGTCCGCGGCAGCTTGGAAATCATCGAAAGGCACCAGGAGATCAACCCGTAACTTGGGCAGAGGAATGACACGCAGGATGATTTTCGTCACCACAGCCAAGGTGCCCTCCGACCCGATCAACAGTTGGGTCAGGTTATAGCCGGTGACATCCTTGACCAACTTTCTGCCACACGTCACTATCTCTCCCGATGGAAGCACCGCTTCGAGGCTGCACACATAATCTTTGGTCACACCGTATTTGACTGCGCGCGGACCGCCGGAACCCTCGGCAATGTTTCCCCCGATGGAGCAGGTATCGAGACTGGCTGGGTCAGGAGGGTAGAACAAGCCCTCGGCTTCCACGGTGCGGTGGAGTTCGCCGGTGATGACACCCGGTTCGACGGTGACCATCAAGTTCTCCCGATCGATTTCCGGGATGCGGTTCATTTTCTCCAGCGACAGGACAATCCCGCCGCAGACCGGAACCGCACCGCCGCTCAGCCCAGTTCCTGCCCCTCTCGGTGTGACGGGCACGCGTTCCTGTTGAGCCAGTTTAAGTATCTCGGAAATCTGTTCCGCGCTCGCGGCTTTAACAACGATCTCGGGGTCTGCGTGCAGGCCCACCACTTCGTCGTGAGTGTAGGGCTCCATTTTCTCATTGCCGATGAGGACATTGCCCTCGCCAACGATCAGGTGCAGCGCCGCAACAATTCCAGCGCCTACTTTTCGGTACATTGCCATCTCCTTTGCTTGGCTTCGTTTTTATCGGAAACTACTTCTTCCGCATGGCTTCCATTTCGGCTATTTCCTTCATGGTCGCCAGGATCTGACGGGCATTCTCGTAGACCGGCGTATCGACCATCTTTCCCATGAAGGAAACAGCCGCAGCGCCCTTGGCGATCCCCTCTTCCTCGAAGATCTTCACGACGCCCGTGGCCCACTCGACATCGTCGGCCGACGGCATGTAGAGTCGGTGGGAAGGTTCGAGCTGGCTCGGATGGATGAGCATCCTGCCCTCATAACCCATCTGGCGGCCCTCCTGAACACTCTTCTCAAAGGCCTCGACATTCTTGAAATCGACGAAGGGGCAGTCGATGGCGACGCAACCTGCGGCCCGGGCGGCTACAGCCGTGTAATAACGGGCGTAGAGCTGCTCGACGGCTTCGGAAGTCAGCTTGACCCTCATATCCTTCGTGTAGTCCACAGCGCCGAAGATCAGGGAGTTTACGCGCTTGCTGGCGGTTGCGGAAGCGTAGGCGTTGATTACCCCCTTGGCCGTTTCGATCAGAAGCTGAATGGCGATGCTGCCCACCTCGATGCCCCTTCTGCGCTCCAGCTCTTCGAGCTTCCAGTCCAACCTTTTGACGTTGTCGGGTTCTCCGGTCTTGGCCAGACAGACACCGGAAAGACCCTTATGGACGATTGCTTCCAGGTCGTCGTTGGTCATCAGGGTTTCCCAGTTGTTGATCCGGGAATAGACCTTCGATCCGCTGGCGCCGGCGGATTTTAGGTTCTCACGCACGATCTCACGGGCCTTTGCCTTCTCCGCTGGGGGAACAGAGTCCTCCAGGTCCAGGGTGATGATGTCTGCGGGGAATTCCGGCGCTTTTGTAACCATCTTCTCGTTGTTGCCCGGAACATAAAATACTGATCTCATGACTGCCATAATCGTTTCTCTTTTCATGATGGGGACAGATTTGAAATCTGTCCCCCTGGGTTACTTGGGTTACTTTACCCTTAGTTTTCCCTGCTGTTTGAGCTCCAGGAGCCTCTCTGCGATCTCGTTGGGACGATCCGCCACGATGATGCCCGCTTCCCTGAGCCGCGTAACCTTATCCTGAGCGGACCCCTTGCCGCGCTCGACAATGGAGCTGGCATGGGAGAACCTCGTTCCTGCCGACGCCCATGCGCCGGAGACGTAGATGATAATGGGTTTTGTGAACTTCCCGGACTGGACAAGATCGGCCGCCTCTTCCTCGTGCGACCCGCCGATTTCACCGAAGATGGCCACGGCGTCCGTTTCGGGGTCCTCCTGGAACAGAGGGAGGATATCGGAGAAGGACATGCCTGTAACGGGTTCCGTTCCGACGTGAATGACGGTGCTGATTCCAAGCCCTGCGTGGGTGATGACATCCGGGATTCCGTCTACTTCCTCCCCGCCGCGGCCCGGCGTGACGCCGGCGACAATGTTCGTCCCGAGGCTCCGCATGAACTTGGCCCGTAGGGAGCCTTCTCTGCCGGTAATCCCCTGAGTCAATACTTTCGTTGTTTTCGTCAACAGGATAGCCATATTTTCACCACCTTCTTTGGTTAGGATATTCCGAGCTTTTTACGGTACTCTTCCAGCCCCGGGATGGGCGCTTCGATCACGATGGCCCTTTTCCCCCTGAACCAGCACTCATATTCGCACGCCAGGCACTCCGTCCCCAGACGCTTAGCATCTCCCTCCACTACGGGTTTGACGAACTTAGCCGCGCGATAGACCTTGGAGGCCGGCGGGTTTCCGCTTGTATCGGCAAAGTCGGCAACCTTCAGCCCCTGCTTGTTGAGGCGGTCGACGCCGAGCATCGCACCGCCGCCGATGCCGTGATATCCGATCGTGCCGATGACTTCCATATCTTTTATTTCATTGTTCATTTCCGCAAAATAGCAGGTTCCGCGCAGATCCTTCTCCTCCACCCACCAGGCGAGTTTGTCGAGTTCCGTGGGGGGCGTGGGCGCCTCGCGGGCCACCTCGATGCCCAGCTCGGGATGGCGGATGACGGCGGAATCATCGATGGAGACGCGGCAGTCGCCGGCCAGCACCTTTCCATCCTTCGTGATGACCATTGGATTGATCTCGATAAGTCGGGCGCCGTAGTTCTTGAAGGTTTCGTACAGGCCGAAGATGAGCCGGGCCACCTGGTTGATGCACTTGCTGGGAACCTTGACCTTGTTGGCGAGGTTGAGGGCGTCGTAGATCCTGAATCCCCGGATGACGTCGACGTTCATGAGGGCGATCTTGTCGTCGGGAACCGATTCGATGTCCATACCGCCTTCCGTGGAGAACATGACCACGGGACAACGGGCATCCGCCTGGGCGTTGACGATGATGCCGGCATAATACTCCTTCTCGATTGCCAGCTTTTCTTCAACCAAGACCTTTTCCACCAGCAGCCCCTCGATCGTCATGCCCAGCAGGGAGGCCGCCACCTTTTCCGCCTCTTGCGGCGTATCGGCGAATTTCACTCCGCCCGCCTTTCCCCGGCCACCGGCCCAGATCTGAACCTTGATCACTACGGGTTTCCCGATCTTCTCAGCAATCTTTCCGGCCTCCTCAGGCGTCCTGGCAACATCCCCCTGAGGGATCGGCATCCCGGCAATCTGGAACAACGCTTTACCTTCATGCTCATGTAATCGAGCCAAACCTGCCTCCTCAGACTTTCTTTTGTTTCATCCCTCCATCCGATCGCTCGAATTTCTTCCGCTCAGATTTGTTGATTCTTCTCACGCTTCGCCCGGACCTGTTGTTCATTTTCAGCGGCCCGGAAAAACAGATTAAGCGTGCCATCGTTTTTTAACTGATGGAGAAGGGGATGTCAACACAGAAAGCCTTTCCGAATCGCCAGGTAAAGATTTGCCAGGACACGCAATCCCCCCCAGTTCCGGTGACAACGACCTATCGGGAGGCAGTGAGATACCCTTTGACCGGCTCCGCGTTCAGCAGGGGATAATCTTCATATGACAGACGCAGGTAATCGGCAGGAACAAAGATACGTCGTTTTGCCTTCCCCATGGCCTCCAAGACGCGTCGATCCTTTATAACCCTGACCTTGATCTGACGTTCCACAAAAAGTATCTGAATTCTATCACGGAATATGGTACATGCTGTGCCGGATGGCTTATTTATACATCTATGACGGTTATTTTCAAGGCCATGATGCCAATATCGGCTTCAAAATAGGGGGTTGCCACGCATGAACCATGAGCAGCAGAATGATGACATTGCCGGTGGACAGGCACTTATCGAAGGTGTCATGATGCGCCACGGAAACAAAATCGCGGCGGCCGTGCGAAGGCCGGACAAAGAAATAGTCTTTCAGGAGCAAGATCATGTTCCGATCACCAAGCGATATAAGTTACTGGGATTGATGTTTATCCGCGGGTCTGTGACGCTCATCGAAATGATGATCATCGGGATGAAAACCCTGTTGTTTTCCGCTGAAGTGTCCATGACGGAGGTTGATGAGAAACCACAAGGATGGCAACTGGCCCTTTCGCTTATTTTCAGCCTGGGAATGACGATATTCTTTTTTATTGTCATTCCCGCCTATATTTTTTCATTATTGAGAAACGTGATAGCCAACATCTTTTTTCTCAACGTGATCGAAGGGTGCATCCGCTTGGGTCTCTTTCTTTGCTTTTTGGGCGCCACGTTGCTGATTGAAGATATGCGGCGCGTATTCATGTACCATGGCGCAGAACATAAGACGGTATTCGCCTGGGAAAGCGGGCAGGATTTAACCGTTGAAAACGTCAGGAAATTTTCGACCCGTCATCCACGGTGTGGAACAAGTTTTATCCTGGTCGTTATGATTGTTTCCATTCTTGTATTTTCTCTTCTGGGCCGCCCGGATTTTCTCCATCGCGTTCTCTACAAACTTCTCCTTCTTCCGGTTGTTTCCGGCATCTCCTATGAAGTCATCCGGTTTACGGGAAAACACAGGGATTGGCAGTGGGTGAAGATCTTGAGTTGGCCAGGACTGGTGATGCAAAAAATTACGACGCGTGAGCCCACGGATGATCAAATTGAAGTAGCCATTGCGGCGATGAAAAAAGTCATTTGACGGCTCAGCAAGAACCCTCTTTTTCTTTTAGTGTTAGGGGTCAAACGTATTTGCATTTATGCGAAATCTTATACAATAAGGAGATAAGATGCCCTACAAAGACTTGAGAGCAGGAAAGCAACCGGTATTGATGTCATACTGGGACCCCGATCGGAATATTCAGGGTCCCGATAAAGGTGATCAATACGCATCGAAATCTTGTAACCATGCAAAAATGACAGATCGATTGACTTTCAGGAAGATACAAATACTGCCTCCTGCAGCGATTTGTAATTGAAGTGAGGATTCCCACACTATACCTGCGCCTTTATTTAACGTATCAAGACAATCACGATGACTAGGGAGCCCAATATAAATCTGTACCAGGCAAAAGGAAGAAAATTCTTGGTCTGAACATATCGAAGAAAAAACCCAATACTGAGGATGCCGGTAACAAAAGAGACCAGGATACCGATTATAAAATTCATAGTTATCTCGGACGGATTTGATATAAGATGGGGCATCTTAGCCAGAGCGGCGCCAAATATAATGGGAGCGGCTAATAAGAACGAAAACCTGGCTGCCCCTTCTCTGGTCAGTCCCATCAACAATCCCATGGTCATGGTGATCCCCGAACGTGAAACGCCTGGAATAATCGCCAGCGCTTGAGATAAGCCAATGAAAAGACTGGTTCTAAAAGTGATACTATTCATTTCGATATCCTTGGCGCTTTTCCGATCTGCCCAGTACAAAAGAACGCCCAACAGGATCAGCATCGTCGCGATTAAAATAGGCTCTCTGAATATAGTCTCGGCTTTTTTCTCTAGCAGAAACCCCACCATTGCTCCTGGGATAGTGGCTGCAACCAGATACCAAAACAATCGACCTTCCGTGCTGCGAATATCTGTCAATCCCTTTGTGACTAACCTCAGCCAGTCTTTCCAGAAGTAAATTGCCACCGCAATAAGAGTACCGATATGGAGTGCAATATCGAAAGTGAGTCCCGGATCCTTCCATTTGAAAAGCCAGGGAATCAGCACCAGATGCGCCGAGCTTGATATGGGCAGAAACTCTCCCAATCCTTGAACCAATCCGAGTATAGCCGCTTGTAACGTAGACAACCCACGCCTCGTTATTTAGAATTGATTGAACTGTATTGAACCTTAGATCGACTTACCATATCGTAATTGTGTTTTAATAGTCTACGAGATTTTGCCCACAAAAGGATATTGCCTGAATTCCTCACTCACAAGGTACAACTTAAATTGTCTTGCGGTGTATCGTGAAGCATTCTTTCCTCGTGACTGTGCATGTTAAAGTGCCTTCCCTTAAAAAAATTCATTGAAGGGTGACTATAGAAGCATCCATGCCAGAAATGAGGGGATGATCTGCATCGTTGCATTGTCCCACCCATGCGGAGATATTGCTTCGACACTCGCAGACACAAGCCCGAGAAATGGGACAAGCACAAAGGACTTATTAGCGAAGTTCAAGTCGGGCAATATGGAGATTGAGATAGCAATGGCGGCAACCGATATCACGAAAACTGCAACAGCAGAATATTAGCCCGGATTATGCTATGCTTCATTCATATTCCATGTCGCGAACTCGACTTTTCAGCTTAGCCGCCCCAAAAGATAATTGACGTTTACTTGTATGTAATCTTGCATGATGATTGTGATATGTCAACACTATGAAGATACAAATGTTGTCTCCCCCTCCAAGTCCTCAACTTTCCATTTTGAATGGTAGTGATGATGCCGCTTGATGGCTTGGCGCGAAGCGCCAGGCCAAAAGTGGATGGCAATCAGCAGCGCCGATGGCTCGGCGCGAAGCGTCCGAGCCATCGACAAAGCTCACCTGCCGCTATGGAGTGCAGCGGAATAGCGGTCAGGTGCAGCGCTTGGGGTGATTCTCTATGAGCTTCTTCATAGCTGTCGATGTATCTTCTGAGACGCCCGTCATAACATCCCTACTCCCGCACCACGGGGGATGCGATGCGGTTGAACGGATTGGTTCTCAGCGCCAGAGAAAATAAGTATGGATAGCTACTCTTCAAATGCTCCATGTACCCCAACCACTGACGAGCCAACTGACTATACACCCTATTCATATCACCGCATAAATGCTTATAGTCCGTATCCGGCAGAGCGTCGAGGCACTTCCGAACCCCGAGCTCCTCGGTCAGATGAAATACTGCCCACAGCAGGTCTGTGAAAGATTCATGTTCCAGCAGATTGGGGTTCTCCAGCAATCTCAACATGAACTCCCTTTTGTTCACAAGGAACTCTCTCAGACCCTCCCATTCTGTCTTCTCGAAGTCGATTCGGTAATCATGTTCCCCCAGGTATCTGATGATACTCTTATACTCATCTTCTCGCGATTCTGTCTGCCTGACGAGATCCTGTTGCCAGCTCTCTATCCCTGGGTCTTTCATTGATAATATCTCAAGAAGCCTTGTGCCGACCTCACTGAAAAACGCCCCGATGACCATGTTTACTTTTTCCAGCCGTGCCTTCTTTTCTCTTTCCTCAAGCACGCCATGGATGACCAGCGTCACCAGCAGAACTTCGATAAACACAAAGGCGACATCGCCAACCAGGTAGATAAAGATGTGGTGGAGATCTCGAAAGATCAGGTAGTGCAAAAAATAGAAAAAAACAGACAACATGAGCAGAGAGATGCCTAACAAGATTCTCCAATTCCAGAGTTTCACAGCATCACCTCTCAATTTATCCGACGTTATTGACCCCCCAACGCAGAGCTAACCGGTGCGCAGCTTTTTCGTGCGTCCGGTTGAGCGCGCGGTTGGCCAAGTCGATTTCTGTGCGACGTCTATGAGGGACTTTAGCGCCTTATTTACGGCTGCTTCTGTAGGAAATACCTTTGCCACATCCGGGTTGAGGAGCACCAAATTGGAGCCTTTTGGGTAAGACTCAAAATACTTACCGCGGACACCTTTACCCAGATCTTCCCTCCTGTACTGCGGGCGGAGTTCGCCGGGTTTTTTAACCTTCTTCACAGATTTTCCTAAGGTAAAACCGCGAGGCCGTTGCGCTAATTACCGTCGCCTGAATTTACCGGTTCGGCGATTCTCACAAGTCTTCAGGAGTAAGGCCGGTATGCTTGGCAATTCGTGCCAATATCTTCAGCCCGATCTCTTCACGATCATGGAATGAGAAAACGTAATCAGGCCAGTCGGGCCGAGCAAGAACACGATGAGAAGTGCCCTGCTGTCGTTTGATTATCCAACCAATGCGAAGCAAGGCAGCAAGGAATTGTTGGGCTTTGGTCGATGGCCATCGGCTCATGCTGAGACCGCGAACACTTCCTTAAGTTCTGGAATTTCTTCCTCATGTTCAAGCCGGTCAGCCAAGACTCGTAAGGCTAATGCCTCCGCCTTTGAAATGGCTTGGTTACGAGTATCCCCGTAAACCATGACTCCGGGAAGCTCAGGTATTTCAGCAATCCAACGGCCGTCTTCTTCTCTCTCGATTTCGATCTTCATGCAGTCACCTTCTGTAATAGTATATCCCACTCAGAGGAGGAGGTGCAATACTTGTTTTCCCTCGCCGAACGCATGAACGCGCCGTTTGCCGCTCCAGTGGAGCGATTTGTCAGCGAAGGAATTATTCTGACTTTTCAACCTCGGTCTGATAGTAATGCCGGGCCTGCTCCTGCCTTTCTGTTACCGACTGGCGGACTTCTTCAATGTTCTCCAGCAAAAGCCTCACAATGTGGGGGTCTTGGATGCCATGAGAGGCCTGCTCTTGAAGGATATTAATGATGTTCTCTGTCTTCATGCCCTTGCGATACGGGCGATCCTCGGCCAGCGCCGTAAATATGTCGGAAACGGCCATAATCCGTGCCCCAAGGTTTATTTCATGGGCTTCGCGTTTAAAAGGATATCCCTTGCCGTCCAACCTCTCGTGGTGATAAGCACCCCATTCGGCAATCATCTGAAGCCCTCCAATGGTGCTGAGGATGGAGAATGTGTGGTAGGTATGTTGTTTCATCACGGCCATCTCCGCATGCGTCAGCCCCGCTGGTTTTTCGAGGATCGAGTTGGGGACGACCAGCTTGCCGAGATCGTGGAGCAATCCTGCTACTTCCATCAGCTTCACCTCGGTTTCCGACATACCGACTATCTCGGCAAGGTGCATGGAACACTGGGCAACGCCCGATGAATGAGTAGCAGTAAAGGGCGATTTGAAATCGACAATCATGCTGAGCAGTTTGGCGAAGATCGCGATGTTGTTGATGTCGACTTCAATTGTCTGAAATGGACCATTGTGTAGAAGCAATGAATATAGGCGGGGAGACGTCAGGTCCAGCCAAAATTCTTCCCGATGGGATACTTCAAGGAACAGGTCGACGATCTCGCTGCTGATCTGTTTATCTGCGAGCTCCTTTAGCCGGCTGTAGAGCGCCTGGTCCTGGTGCAGGATATATGTCTTTCGGTCTATCTGACGTTCCAGGTAGTCCGCGAGAAAGAGAAGTTGCGAGTCAAATACCTCAGGAGCATCTCGCGGCTCTTCCCACGTAACCCAACCCCGGTGGTGGTATCGCACCAGATCTGCGCATGGAGCAAGCCACGGGTTGGATTTGAAAAGATGCTGTCCTCGAATGCAGTGCTGCTCCGTTGCTGTGGTCTCGTTATCATGAAGGGATTTCTTCTCCTCGATCGACAATGCTCCGATGTCGTGAAGCAAGCCGGCAATGAAAACATTCTCAATCCTTTTTTCCTCTAACTTCGCCCGTTTTCCCAACTCCCAGGCGATGAAAGCCGTGCGCTGCTGGTGCATGGCAAGCGAAGAAAATGCCAGATCCAGGGCATCTGAGAGGGAGAGAACGAGATTTCCGAGATTCACCGATATTTTCGGATACATGATCCCTCCTTTTAGATTACGTATTCCCGTTCATAGTACATTTGTTGGGCTTCCTGATTCCACTTCCGACACGTGTCCGGGTATGGCCACGACACCCTTCTCAACACCCGGATACAGGGCGTCTATCTCGGTCTGGATGACGAGGGTGCGTCCGAGCGCCGTAACAATGCGGCAATAGGTGCGGATATCGTCAAGCTCAAGACGGCGTTCCTGACGGTCTTTCAGCCACTTCTCGCAGACCTGGTAGCCGCCCACCTGATAGCTCCACACGGCCTCGGCCACAGGCGCGAAATACTGAGTGGCGTTGATGTACACACGCTGTTCACCAGGCTCGTAGCGGAATCCGGCCTTCCTTCCCTTGCCGATGCGGCTATCGCCCTTGCCCTCGAACCGGCAGGCGGGCGGGTCGAGTTCGGGCGAAGTGAGCAGATGCAGAGCGGTCAACCTTTCGCCCAGGGCGGCGAGTTTCTGGAACAGCTTCGGATCCGCCGTGAACGGCACGCGCGGAAAATCCATCCGCAGGAACTCGGCGTACTTCTCGCGGTACGCTGGCGCGTACAGCACGGCGTAGACGTAGTGAAAGATGTACTCCGGTGAGGGTTCCGCGCCGTATGCCTGCGCCAACGCCTCGACCACTTTGGGGTTCAGGTTCGGGCGGCGCTCCTCCGATTCGTGATGGGCGAAAAGGTCCGTGCGGTTGGCGGTGGGATAGAGGTAGAGAGGAAACTGGTAATCAATGGTCTTGAGCGAGACGGCAACATGGTCAGAAATAGTCCTGGACACGAAAGCATGTTGCCAGGCACCAACTTGCTCAACGCGC
>MICJ01000083.1:0-1376 GCA_001830835.1 Syntrophobacterales bacterium GWC2_56_13
ACTTTTTTAGGTTTAACCCAGGTTTATCCTTAGAAGGGTTATTGTGGATATATGCCGATACATTTAAGAGATCTTCATCAGTTTTTATTAACCTAGCTTTATATGTACCTTGGAACAGACTACCTACTCGTTGATATTTAATGTTGAAATATACAGTATATATACTTGATAAAGAGTGCATTAACTTAGTAATATCTTTCCTATCTGTTTGACTTATTAGGAGATGGTAATGGTTACTCATCAAACAATAACAATGCACTTTTATGGAGTTCTTTTCAGCAGCTTGTCTTAACCAATGCAAGAATTTTAAATAGTCTGTATGACTTAGGAATACGTTTCTTTTTTCTACACCACGATTGTAGACATGGTAGAAGCCGTTTTCTTTATAAATTTTTATACTATTCTTGCTAGGCATATTTGATTTATTACAAATATTTGGTATTTTTAATAGGGTAACTTATCTATTGTTTCTAGGAGAGTCTTCAACCTGGTTTAACCTAAAGACCCGCCGTTTGGCGGGTTTTTAGTTTACTGAATAAAGTGAGTAAAAAAAACGAGAAGGTGATTTACTTCAATTCCACTTTCGCTCCGGCTTCCTCAAGTTTTTTCTTGGCTGCCTCGGCATCCTCTTTCTTAGCACCTTCCAAAACCGGTTTAGGTGCCGATTCTACAAGATTCTTAGCTTCGACCAATCCTAATGCCTGGTTGATCTCACGTACTGCTTTAATGACTGCTATCTTGTTGCCGCCTGCATCTGCGAGTACGACATCAAATTCGGTTTTTTCCTCCTCAGGTTCGGTTTCTGCACCGTTACCTGCGGGTATTGCACCCATCATCATAGGAGCAGCTGCGCTGACACCGAATTTCTCTTCCATTGCTTTAACTAAGTCGTTAAGTTCAAGAACGGTCATTTTCTCGACCATGTCCATAACTTTCTGTGCGTTTGTTGATAAATCTGCCATTTTAGACACCTCCTTAAATTATTAAATACTTATAAACTAGATAAGAACCACATAACTACAGCAAAAATCAGGTTTAACCCTTTTTCTCCGCGATAGCCTTGAGAGCATATACCAACTTCCTCTGATTACCTCCCAGAACATTTACAAATCCGCTGATAGGAGACTTCATCGTTCCTACGATCTGCCCAAGCAGTTGTTCCCGTCCGGGAAGCTTGCTTAGCGTATCAAGCTGTTGGGCATTTGCATACTTTCCTTCCACCCAACCTGCCTTTATCTTAAAAGACTCGAACTTCTTAGCAAATTCAGTCAAAGCCTTCAAAGGAGCTATGGCATCGCCGTAAGAAAATATCGTCATGGTAGTGTTTTTGAGATCCTCTTCCATTTCCCCGGTATCGATCTTGTTTTCTTTGAGGG
>MICJ01000083.1:1433-9576 GCA_001830835.1 Syntrophobacterales bacterium GWC2_56_13
CGGCAAGCGTCGCCTGGAGGATGTTTACGGCGTCGATCACCGGCGCTTCAATGACGCCGATGCCGATAGAAACCGCCTCCCGCTGGATGACCGTGGAGAGTCTTTCCCTTTGCCGCGGGGAAAGTTTCTTGGAATCTCTTATTTCCACGTGTTCATAATCGGGCGGCAGGATCACGGCGGCGGCAACCACCGGGCCTGCCAGAGGACCGCGGCCCGCCTCGTCGATCCCGGCGATGTTTCCATAGCCGCACTCGCGGGCGTTGCTCTCGAAGCTGTTCATACCCCGGGCCGCTCTCACCCCGCCGCCTGCGCCTGCCTGCGGCGCGTCACTTCCCTGCCGGAAGGTTCTACTTTCCGGCTGAGAACATCCTACTTTCCGACCTCCTTGATCCTGGCCCGCTTGCCTCTCAGGCTCCTGAGATAGTACAGACGGGAACGCCTGACCTTACCCCGGGTGACGACTTCGATCCGGTCGATCGAGGGCGAATGAAGGGGAAAGGTTCTTTCCACGCCGATTCCGTACGAGACTTTCCTGACGGTGAAACTGGACCGAACGTCCCCCTTTCTCCGGCGGATAACGACCCCTTCAAAGGCCTGAATCCGCTGTTTCTGACCTTCAACAATCCGTACAAAGACCTTGACGGTATCGCCCGTTCTGAAATCGGGGATATCTCCCCTCATCTGCTCTTTTTCCAACATTTCTATGGCATTCATAACCCTGAACTCCTTCTTAAACCCGTTCTATCTATTTCCAATTCACTTTCAAACAGCTATTCCACCTCTTCGGCAAGCCATCTTTTCTCTTGCTCCGTCAGGACCGCGCCCGCCAGCAGGTCGGGCCGCCTGTTCCGCGTCCTGATGAGAGATTCTCTCCGGCGCCATGCCTCGATCTCCCGGTGATTCCCTGAGAGGAGCGCCTCGGGAACCTCCCATCCGCGATATTCCGCGGGACGCGTGTAGTGGGGATATTCCAGAACTCCCATGGAAAAGGAGTCCAACGCAGCGGAGTCGCAATTACCAAGCACTCCCGGAACCAGCCGGGAAACTGCATCCACCAAAACCATGGCGGACAGCTCGCCTCCCGTCAGGATATAATCGCCTATGGAAATTTCGCGGTTGACCAGATGCGCCCTGACCCGTTCATCCACCCCCTCGTAATGGCCGCAGATGAGGATCAGTTGCGGATGCCGGCTCAGTTCCTCCGCCATTTTCTGGCAGAAACGTTCACCCTGGGGGGTCAGCAGGATAATCGGAATCCCCTCGTCCACCCGCGGGACGGATCGAAGGGTGCGGTCGATGGGCTCGACCTTCATGACCATGCCTCCTCCCCCGCCATAGGGGGCATCGTCGGTCATCCGATGTCTATCCTCTGCCTGGCTGCGGATATCGTGCAGTTGAATTGAGATGAGCCCCTTATCCCGGGCCTTCTGCAGAAGGCTGCAACTGCAGGGCGACTCGAACATCTCCGGGAAAATGGTCAGAATATCGAAACGGATCATGATTCCTAAAGTCCTTTCAACAACCGGACCGCCATTACTCTACACTCCGTATCGATTTTCCTGATCACATCGACGATGGCGGGCAGCAGGATCTCCCTTTCCCCTCCCCGGCAGACATAGACGTCATTGCTCCCCGTAGGGAACACGGCTTCAATCCGGCCGAGGACCTGATCGTCTTCCGTCACAACCTGAAGCCCGATGATCTCCCTCCAGTAATACTCCCCCTCCGGGAGTTTCTTTCTGCCTCCGGAAGAGATCCAGACAGAACATCCTACACGCTTTGCAGCCGCATCCCTGTCCTCGATCCCTTTCAGCTTCAGAATGAAAAAATCCTTCCCGTTCTGCACAGCCTCCAGCGGAAAGGGCATGGCCCCCTGAACGCTTAGGCCGACAAATACCTCCGGAAGATCGTGCAGCACAGAGGGCGATTCAAGATACGACAAGACCTTCATGCGGCCTGCCAGACCATGAAAGCGTACGATCCTACCTATTTCAAGGAGCTCCATAGGGGAATCATTCAATGATTTCTAAAACGGTCCGTTTGCGAATCTTCGTTGACGCCGCACTCAGGATGGTTCTCATCGCCTTGGCCGTTCTTCCCTGCTTGCCGATGACTTTTCCCAGGTCTTCTTTAGCAACTCTCAGTTCGATGACGGAAGTCTGCTCACCTACGATTTCAGAGACCGCGACCATATCAGGTTTATCCACCAAAGCTTGGGCCATGTACTTGATCAACTCTTTCATCGCCACAACCTCCACAGTTCCTAAAAGTTAACCCCTGATTCCTTTCTTTTTGAGCAGCTGAGATACCGTTAACGTCGGCTTGGCGCCCTTCGAAAGCCACTCCCGAACGCGATCCTCTTTCAGGATAACCTCTGCGGGGTTCTTCTTGGGATCGTAATTTCCCAAAATTTCCAAGAACTTTCCATCCCTTGGGGATTCAGAATCGGCCGCCACCACCCGGTAGCTGGGTTTGCCTTTTGCACCTATCCGTGTCAATCTTATTTTTACCGCCATCCTCTTTATCGATCACCTCCTGAAAAATATTTTTCACAGGGGAATAGATATAACATATCCTTTTTTTTATTAAAAGAAGAAATTACCCCTACGGAGGGATTTTATTCCCCCTTTGGTCATCCTCTTCATCATCTTTCTCATCTCCGTATAATTCTTCAGCAGCCGGTTGACGTCCTGAATCTGCGTCCCGCTGCCCCGGGCGATCCTCTTGCGTCGGCTGCCATCGATGATCAGGTGGTTGCGGCGCTCCTTTGCGGTCATAGAATCGATGATCGCCGTGACTTTGACCAGCTCGCCCTCATCCGGCGTCATCTCCTTGAGGGCCTTGATCTTTTTCATCCCCGGAATCATACCGAGGATGTCCTGGAGGGATCCCATCTTGCGGATCTGCGTCAGCTGGTTCCGAAAATCGTCGAGGGTGAATTCATTCTTCCGGATCTTTTTTTCCAGGTCCCGCGCTTCCTTCTCATCCACGGTTGCCCGGGCCTTCTCCACAAGGGTCAGAACATCGCCCATACCGAGGATGCGGGATGCCATGCGCTCGGGGTGGAAAACCTCCAGGGCCTCGATCTTTTCACCGACGCCGACGAACTTGATGGGCTTGCCGATGACGGCCTTCAGCGAAAGCGCCGCACCGCCGCGGGCATCGCCGTCCATCTTGGTCATGATCACGCCGTCGATCCCTAACTGCTCGTCGAAACGGCCCGCCACATTGACCGCATCCTGACCGGTCATGGCATCTGCCACAAAAAGAATCTCGGAAGGGTTGATCTGCGCCTTGATCCTCTTGAGCTCATCCATCATCTGGGCATCGATGGCCAACCTTCCCGCTGTGTCCACGACGATGACCTCGTAGCCGTTTCGCCTCGCCTCCTCCACTGCCTGCACGCAGATCTCGATCGGATCCTGAAGGCCGGCCGCGGCGAAGATCCCGGCACCGATCTTCCCGCCAAGGACTTTCAACTGTTCCATGGCGGCGGGCCGGTAAACGTCCGCGGAGACCAGATAGACCCTCTTGCCCTGGGCAGCCACAAGACGGGCAAGCTTCACCGCGGTCGTCGTTTTACCGCATCCCTGAAGGCCGACCAGCATGATCGGCGCCGGGAAGCGGCTGCCGAATTTCAGCCGGCTGCTCACGCCGCCCATCAGTTCGGTCAGGCGGTCATGGACAATCTTTACCACCTGCTGTCCTGGGGTGATGCTGTCGAAAACCTCCTGACCAACGGCCCTCTTCCGGATATCTTCGATGAAATCACGGACAACGCGGAAATTCACGTCCGCCTCGAGGAGGGCCATGCGGATCTCCTTCAGGGCGGACTGGATATTCTCTTCATCCAGACTCCCCCGCCCCTTCAGTTTCCTGAAGATCCCGTCCAGTTTATCCGTAAGACTCTCAAACATCTGCTGCTCTCGTTAAAAAGGAACCACTACCGCCGGCAAGGCAGTGATTGCGGGTTAACAGCTCCCGGTCAAGAATATCTTCAATCTCCGCTGCCATTTCTGCCGGAGGGACGGATCACGCATTTCAACCCGCTGATCTTCCCGGCCAGCTTGTCGGCCGCTTCGTGGGCCTTTGCCCGGCTCTCGAACCCCCCCACGATGACGCGAAACCACCGCCCCTTGCCGGGGAGTTCCTTCGTCACCACCCGGGCCGGGAATCCGGCAGATGAGATTTTCTGCACCATCTGCTCAGCCTTCTTTCTCTCCCGGTAAGCTCCCGTCTGTATCTCATAACGCCCCTTCCCCTGAGCCGCCTCCTCCGGCTGCGGTTCAGCCGGGGGCGTCACCGATTTTTTTACCGCCGTCTCCGCTGTCGGCGAGCCCTTTGCAGGGGGGCCCTGCTTCTTCCCGACCTCTTCTCCTCCGGGAACAGGCGCTGCCGTCTTACCTGAGGCTATGCCGGGGGTTGATGTCGACGCTCCCGACATCGCCGGACTTTCCGCCGGACCGGCCGGTGTTGCGGAAATTCCCGGTGGCCGGTTTTTCTCAGCGCCGGTCTGGATTCCCGCCGGTGTGCCTCCTTTTTTTCCTCCCAGGGTGTCAAAAAATGTCAAGCCGAACTTCTCATCTCCGCCGTCCGGTTCATTCTTCTCCCCCTCTTTCATCGACTGCGGCGATACCGTCTCGGCCTTCGGAGCGGAACCCGGCAGACGGCCGCGGATCAGTTCCGGAATACCCGGAGAATACCTCTCCGGATAGGCATCCATGTGCTTTCCCACGACGATGCCGAGAAGGAACATGGAAAAGAGCAGGAGGGACATCCCGCAGATAAACAGGATGAGCCCCGGCTTGCCCAGCCTCAGTTCGAACATGCGTCTGTTTTTTGATGCCATGGCCGTAAACGCTGCTACATCTTTTCCGGTGCGGAAACCCCCAGCATTTTCAGGGTATTTTTCAGAACCGTGAGCACCGACTTGACCAGAAACAACCTTGCCGCGGTGAGGACGGCATCATCGGAAATCACTTTATTCTTGTTGTAATAACTATGAAAGCCGGCCGCCAGATCGTTCAGGTAGAAGGTCAGGCGATGGGGCTCCAGCGTTCGCGCCGCCCCCTCCACCACCTCAGGAAAGCGGGTGATCGCCTTGATGAGATCGATCTCCTCCGGCAGCTTCAGGAGGCCGGGATCCGCCTGACCAAAAGCCGGCATCTCAATCCCCCGTTCGGCAGCCATCCGGATGATGCTGCAGATCCGGGCATGGGCATACTGGACATAGTAGACGGGGTTCTCATTCGACTGTCGCTTGGCCACTTCCAGATCGAAATCGAGGTGGCTGTCGGAACGTCTCATGAGGAAATTGTAGCGAGCCGCGTCCTTCCCCACCTCATCGACCACCTCCCGGAGGGTGACGAACTCGCCCGACCGGGTAGACATCGCCACGGGTTTCCCTTCCCTCAACAGGTTGACGAGCTGCACCAGGATCACCTTCAGGGCTTCCTTTTCATATCCCAGCGCCTGGACAGCCGCAGACATCCGGGGGATATAGCCGTGGTGGTCGGCGCCCCAGATATCGATGACCGTCTCGAACCCCCGCAGGAACTTGTTCCGGTGGTAGGCGATGTCGGCGGCAAAGTAGGTCGGTGCTCCATTCTGCCGGATCACGACCCGGTCCTTCTCATCCCCGAACGCGGTGGTCCTAAACCACAGGGCATCCCCTTCTCGATAGATGAACCCCTTATCCTGGAGCGCCCGGAGGAGCATCCCCACGCCCTCCTCCCGGTAGAGCTCCCGCTCGCTGAAGTAGAGATCGAAAACGACGCCGAAGGCCCGCAGGTCATCCTTGATCCCCCCGAGGATGGCGCTTCCCGCGTAATCGGTGAAGAGTCGTATCGCCTCTTCCGCGTCCATATCTAAATAGCGCTTCCCATCTCGTTTCAGCAGCTCCGCGGCCAGATCTCTGATGTAATCCCCCCGGTAGCACCCCTCGGGAAATTCCGCCGCCTCGCCCAGGAGTTCCCGGTAACGCAGAAAAACCGATAGCCCCAGGTTGTTCATCTGGTTTCCCGTATCGTTGATATAATATTCCCGGAAAACCCGATAGCCGGCGGCTGCGAGGATATTCGCCATGACATCGCCCACCACGGCGCCCCGGGCATGACCGATATGAAGCGGCCCTGTGGGATTGGCGCTGACGAACTCGACCTGGACGCGCCCGCCTTTTCCCAGATCCGACGAACCGTAGCGCTCGCTCTCTCTTTCGACGTCCGCCAGGAACCTGTTTAAAACCCCTTCCCGGATGAAAAAATTCATGAACCCGGGACCGGCGATCTCGATCTTTTCAAGAAACCCCTCCGGATCCTCGATCCTCTGCGAAAGGACCCCGGCGATCTCGCGGGGATCCTTCCTAACCTGCGAGGCGAGGATCATGGCCACGTTGGAGGCGTAATCCCCGTGGCCGGGGTCCTTCGTCAACTCCACTTCAATGGAGGGGGGCGCCGTCGCCGGGAGCAGCCCCGCCTCGACGCCCGCCCTGATCGCCCTCTCCAGAAGAGCAACCAAGATCCGTTTCATGAATGACCATCCCTACATATGAAAAAAGTTGGCCGCAAGGCCAACCCGTTGCCTTCAAAAAAATCTCTCTCCCGGCTGTCGTAAACCGGGACTTTCTCTTTTCCCGGTCTTTCCTGATGTTTAAGATCGCTCACTGTGCTCCGCCTGATGCGCTCAGGGGCGCCCGGCAACCCTACGTCTCGAGGTCGGCCTGTTTGGCCGCGTCGATATCCCTGTCCTTTATCGAGAGATCGCGCGAGTAATCGGGACAGCGGACGCAACCGGACGCGTCGGTCACGATGCTGAACCTTTTCTGACAGTTCTCACGCCAGGCGCAGATCGAACAGTACTTTTTTTCGGTCCCCACCCATGCCCCTCCATAAGCAACTGTTTCCCCTCACGGTTCGGCCGGCAGCCTATCCCGACACGGATTTGAAGTCAAGGAAATTGATGGGCGATCCCTATGGGAGGGAGGTATCCTTCCAGGAGGTCAGGGTGATCGCCCTGAGCCCCCCGATCTTTTTCAGGTTATCCAAGGCTGTGCCGCTGTAGAGGATATCCACCGTCCCTCTGAGGTCCGCCGTCTTTTCCTCATGTTCTATCGTGATCGTCGAGCCGAAGATGCTCCCCGTCCCGGTTCCGAAGAACGTGCCCGTTCCCCGCAGGATGACCAGGCCCTCGAAATGACCGGTCCCTCTGACATCCAACGCCCCGCCGCTGTCGACGATGATGATCCCCGCGCCGTCCATGTTTCCCCCGAACAAGGAGCCGTTGGGGATGAGGGTAACGAGCGGCTGCGCCCGCGTTCCCAACTGATTTTCCACGTAGAGGTTGTTGGCGAGGATATAGTTCACAAAGTTATTCCAATCCTCATTCGTATGAAGACTCGTCCCGCCCACCACATTGGCAGGAGTGCCGTCGAGGTGCGTGAGGCTTCCCGTAATCTCCGGCGTCTCGACTGAATAAAGGCCGGGCCTTGCTGCGGTTGCCAAAGGGGTCGTCCGGCAACCGGCGCCCGTGCATGCGAGGTCGGCGGGCAGGGGGTAATCATGGCCGTCGACATTAACCCCGCCGCCCATGCCGGTCCTCAAGCGAACCTCGGGATCTTCGCCGTACATGGCCAGCGCGCCATCCGCCCCGGGGAGGACGCTTGTCGGCGCCGTGATGACCAGTTCGATGGTCTTTCGGGCGCTGTTGGCCGCATTCCCGGTGCCGATGAGGCGGTACCGATCGGAACCGAGGTTCTCGATAGTGATGCCGCTGAAGGAGAATCCGGTCGGCGGAGTGAGCGACGGCGTCGTTATCCCGCTTTCCGGCAACAACAGCGCGTTACTCTTGACGAGCCCGATCGTGTAATGGATGCCGGCCTCGGCGTCGGAGAACGCTTTCACGCTCTCGCGGTAGTTCGTGCTGATCTTCATATCCGTCGTTGTCGTCATGACCGCCGTCGATCCGACGACGACGAGGATGGAGATCAGCAGCAGGGCCACTACGAGCACCATCCCCCGGTCATTGCCGATGATTTTGAATTCATTTTTCTGATCCATGACGTTCCCCCCAATGCTGCTTCTGAAACCGGTCCCTCCAAGCGCTCCCTGAGCGGCCGCCCATCGGAACAGGCGGCGCCGGCATGAAG
>MICJ01000083.1:9728-23240 GCA_001830835.1 Syntrophobacterales bacterium GWC2_56_13
GCCGTGATGCCGATCTGGATCCGGCGGATATCGGCCGCCGTTGCCGTCACGGCGCCGGCGGCATCGTAGTACGTGAAAGTCAACCCCTGGATGTTCTCGGCAAAGGGCTGGGCGCCGCCCCCCGTATTCCTCGTGATCCGGTAATTCGCACCGTCGAAGGCATAGGTCACGCTCTCATTGGCGTCTTCCGTATCGCCGTCGCCGTTGAGATCCGATGTGAAACTGAGGGAGGTTGCGCTCGTGGCGGTAATGCCGGCGTTGGCAGGGGTGGTCTGGTTCGGATCGTAACCGGCCATGGTGATCTCCCGGGCCGTCGAATCCATAGCGATCCTCGCGATCTGCTGCATCTCGGCGATCTGTTCCTGCTTGGCGAAATTTTTGTTCTGAATGGTGAAAACAGCGTAAAGCGCTGCGAGGACCACCATCCCGATCACGAGCGAGATGAGGACTTCGATCAGTGTAAAACCGGGGTTCCGCCGCCGCGTCGAATCCTGCTCCGGAAGCCTGCGCTCCCGGCTGCGCTCATGATCGGGCATCCTCTTCGCCTTCCCTGTAAATACCATTCCTTTTCACCTTTTCCGCTAAGTGATTCTGAAAACGATGGTATTGAGCGTCACGTTATGGCTCTGGCCGTTCCAGGTCCAGGTCACCGTCACCGTGATCTTCTTCATCTTCGTCGTATCGTTATCGGGGGCGGCCGCCCCGACAGCCCCCACGGTCCAAGCCCGCGTATAGACGGTCTCCAGACCCGTCTCGCTGCCGTTGGTCAGGGCATCATACCCGGCGCTGGTGACGCTCAAGTTCTTGATCTCCTCCATCTTGTCCTTGGCGAGCGTCGTCGCCGTGGTGACCATCCTGCTGAGGTCATTGCCCTTGATCACCGATACGGTCACAGAGGCCAGCCCCACGAGGGCGATCACGAGCAGGAGAATGGCGATCAGAACCTCGACAAGGGTAAACCCCTTTCCGTTCTTCAGCGGCAACAGCTTTCTTCTCATCCGCAAACCTCCGGCTTTCCGCAAATGTCCTCCCCGTTTACGGGACATCATCGATCTTCACCCGGCCGGTCGACGCTACCTTGACGTACTTCGACACCCCTGTTCTTGAGCTGCTCAGCGTCACCGTCGTTCCCCAGGCCGTCCCCCTCGGATAGAAAATGGGGTTCGCCGTGGCCGTGAAGGTCACATCGTAATAATCGGGATGGAGATCCCTGCCCTCGGTCGCCTCACCGGTATCGGCCGTTCCGTTGCTGTTGGTGTCATCCAGGATGGTGTAGGAATGGTTGTCACCGTTAAAGAACACCCTGAACTCATGACTTTGACTCACCGCCTTCTGTCTGGCCGACATCAGGTCCGACATGACCTGGCGCGCCGCGCCGTTGAGCCGTCGCTGCGCCAGATAATTCATGAAATTCGGAGCAGCAATGGCCGAAACGATCGCCATGATCGCGAGGACGATCATCAGCTCCAGCAGGGAAAACCCATCTTTCTTGAACCTGGATGTTTTCATAACGGAACTGGCCATGGCTGCATGATAAGGGCAACAGGACCCCTTGTCAATAGAAACCTCATCTCCGAGGCCGATCTCCTGTGTGATTCTCTTCACATTCGCGGCGTCAGGGAGATCGAACGGATGAAATTTGACTATGGATGTCAACTGCGATAAAAGGAAAGAAAGACGTGTGCGCATCAAAGGCGTCCCCTTTTTCGCAAAGGCAGACATCGGAAAAAAAGAGACCCTCCTTATGAATTCAGCGGAAGTTCTCAGCCAGATCCCTATTTTTGCTTCTCTCGGGGACGAAGACCGCAGATGCCTGGCAGAACATATCGGCCGTCAGTCATTCCGGAAGGGAAGCACCCTCTTCCGCAGAGGGGAAGCGGGGAATGCCCTTTACATCATTATCCGCGGTCAGATCAGGATCTTCGCTTCGACTCGGCAGGGCAACGAGATCACCCTGGCGCTGCTGGGTGCGGGAGAATTCTTCGGCGAGATGGCCCTCCTCGACGGGCAGCCACGGTCTGCAAATGCCGAGACGACGGAGGACACGGAGCTGCACGTCCTTGACCGGGACAATTTCTTTTCTTTCCTCATGCACAAGGAGAGCGCTCTCCGGGCCCTCCTTCACGCCTTATCCCGGCGTCTCCGCAGGACAGATGATCTGCTGACTGAGGCCTGCTTTCTTCAGATCTCGCATCGACTTGCGAGAAAGCTTGTGGAACTCTCCGAGACGGTTGCGGCCGCGGAAGGGGCCCCTGCCTCCTATAACATCTGCACCACACAGCGGGAACTGGCCGGCATGATCGGCACGACGCGGGAAAGTGTGAACAAGGAGTTAAAAATCCTTCGCAGAAAGGGACTGATCCAGACCTCGCGGAGCCGAATCACGGTTCGGGATCCGGAGCGCCTGAAGCGGCGCATCCGCTGAGATTCCGGAACCGGAAAATCCTCAGATCCGGAAGGAGAGGAAAAGTCCGGTCAGATAGGTCCCGAAGAAAAGGTAGAGAAGGGACGCGATGCATAGAAAAGGGCCAAAGGGAATCGCATACTTCAAGTCCTTCCCTTTGATCGCCATCGCGGCGAGACCGACCATCGCCCCGAGCAGCGAACTGCCGAGGAGGATAAACAGAAGCGATTTCCAGCCCAGAAACGCCCCCAGCATGCCGAACAGGTTGACATCCCCGCCCCCCATCCCCTCTCTTTCTGTCAGCGCTTCGTAGTAAACAGCCACGAAATAGAGGGTTCCGGCGCCGATCATGATGCCTAAAAAGGAGTCCACAAAGGAGAGGCCCATGCAAAAGACGGCCAGGAGAGAGAAGAGCGGGATGCCGCTCAGCGTGATCACGTGGGGAATGATCTGATGATCGAGATCGATGAAGGTGATGACGATAAGGGCGCAGCTGAAGACGAATACGGCGGCATAGGCCGGGGTCAGGCCGTATTTCCGGAAGAGAAGCCAGGCGACCAGAGCCGTCAGCAGTTCGACCAGCGGATAGCGGGGGGAGATCCTCCCGCGGCAGTCCCGGCATTTTCCCCCGAGAAGGAGATAGCTGACGACCGGGATATTGTCATAGAAGCGGATCGGCCGGCCGCAGTGCGGGCAGCGGGAGGGGGGGGAAACGATGGAAAGGCCCTCGGGAATCCGGAAGATGCAGACATTGAGGAAACTCCCCACGGCGGCGCCCGCCAGGGTGAAGATCATTGTCAACCAGACCGTCGAAAACATAGCGCCCTCTCACGGGACGGCCCTCAGCCGTCCTTTCGCCCCCAGTCGTAGGGGATATCGCTCTCATGGGGATGAACCCGGAATTCATCCGGCTCCCCATAGTTGTAAGGTTCGGTCGGGGTGTTCACGACGATCGCCTCCTCCGGGGAGACGCACTTGAAGCCGTGAAAGACAAGCGGGGGGATATGGACGAGGATGGGGTTGTGAACGCCCGCAAAGAACTCATTGATCTCGCCGAAGGTCGGGAAACCATCCCGGCCGTCGTACAGAACGATCTTCATCATCCCGCAGACAACCGCCATATTGTCTGATTGTCGCTTGTGATAGTGCCATCCCTTGACAACCCCCGGATAGGCGGTCGTCATATAGACCTGTCCGAAGCCCTGGAACATCGCGTCATCGGCGCGCAGGATCTCCATCAGCCTGCCCCGCTCGTCGGAAATGACCCGCAGCTTCTTGACCATTACGCCGTTTATCATTTCGCCACCTCTCCCCTTCCGGATCAGAGTTTGTTCGCCCCCGTCTTCGCCACCATATTGCAGGCATACTGCAGGGAATCGAAGGTCCCCGCGTCGGTCCACCAACCATCGAGGATATCCCAGGCGATCTTCCCCTCCCGGATATAGAAGTTGTTGACATCGGTGATCTCCAACTCTCCGCGCTCCGAGGGCTTCAGGGTCTTGATGAAGTCGAACACCCGGTGGTCGTACATGTAGATCCCGATGATCGCATAGTTGGACGCCGGGGTGAGGGGCTTTTCGTCGATTTGAACGATCCTCTCCCCATCAAAGGCGGGGACGCCGAAACGCTGGGGATCGGCCACCTCCTTGAGAAGGATGCGGGCCCCTTCCTTCTGTGCCCGGAAGGCCTCCAACGCGGCCCCGATATTATTTTCGATGATGTTGTCGCCGAGGATGACGACGAGTTTGTCATTGTCGGCAAAATATTCGGCAAGGCTCAGAGCGGCGGCAATCCCCCCTTCCCCTTCCTGGTAGGTATAGTTGAGGTGACGGAGACCGAACTCCCTGCCGTTTCCGAGCAGGCGGAGAAAATCGCCGGCGTTGTTGCCGCCGGTAACGATCAGGATCTCGTCAATCCCGGCGTTCACCAGGGTCTGGATGGGGTAATAGATCATCGGTTTGTTGTAGATCGGCAGCAAATGCTTGTTGGTCACCTTGGTCAGGGGATACATCCTCGTCCCCAAACCTCCCGCTAAGACGACGCCCTTCATACCCTTTCTCCTTTCGATTTTCCTGAGGGGACAGATTTAAAATCTGTCCCCTCGGCGGGATTCATAGCACATTTTCAAAAGGGATCACAACAGGAAAACCTCCGCTCGGCCGGACATCCGAATTCCCTGATGAAAAACAGTTTACTTCGGCCCCGGCCGTGTTATAAAGAGATCATGAATGACAGAAACAACGGTTTGACGGATGAACAGTTCATGCGTCGCGCCCTGAGGCTGGCCCGGAAAGGGGAAGGACGCGTCAGCCCCAATCCCCTGGTCGGCGCCGTGATCGTCCGGGACGGAAGGATCATCGGAGAAGGCTACCACCGCTGTTACGGCGAGAATCATGCGGAGATCAACGCCATCTCAAACGCGACAGAAGTCATCGCGGGGGCGACCTTCTACATCACCTTGGAGCCGTGCAGCCATCACGGCAGGACCCCCCCCTGCGTCAACGCCCTGATCGCCTGCCGGCCCGGCCGAGTGGTCGTCGGCGTCGCCGATCCCAACCCTCTCGTCTCCGGGAAGGGCATCGAAGCCCTCCGGCAAAACGGAATCGAAACGACGGTTGGGGTTCTCGATAAAGCCTGCCGGGAACTCAACGAGGCCTTCTTCAAATATATCCGGACCGGACTTCCCTACGTCACCCTGAAGTTCGCCCAGACTCTCGACGGCAGAATCGCGACGGCTTCCGGACATTCACGCTGGATCAGCTCTCCCCCTGCGCGCAAATTCGCCCACCGCTTGAGATGTCTCCATGACTCGATCCTCGTCGGCGCGGACACCGTTCTCAGGGACGATCCGGAGCTTACCTGCCGCCTCGTACGGGGGCGGAATCCTCTCCGGATCGTCGTCGATTCGCATCTGCGACTCTCGCCGGAGGCAAGAATTTTTAAAGAGGGCCGCCACGCACGCACGATCACCGCCGCGACACGCCAAGCTCCGGAGGAGAGGCGGCGCCTTTTTAGGGAAAAAGGGATCGAGGTGATGGAGATCGGAGAGGACCGGACCGGCCGCGTCGATTTGCGGATGCTCCTGAGAGTCCTGGGGAAAAGGGAGATCTCCTCCCTCCTGGTCGAGGGCGGCGCAGCCGTGATCACTTCGTTTCTGAAGGAAAATCTTGCCGACCGCCTGATCGTCATCCTCGCCCCCAGGATCATGGGCGCGGGGGTTAACGCCGTCGGCGATCTGGAAACCAGGCAGATGGACGAGACCCTCAGCCTCTCATTTCACCGGATCGCCCGCAGGGGCGATGATCTCATTCTTGACGTCCGTTTCAATTCCCCAGCGAATCGATGAGCCGCTCCGCCGCCCGGATCCCGTCGAGGGCAGAGCTGATGAGCCCCCCGGCGTAACCGGCCCCCTCGCCGCAGGGGAAGAGGCCCGTTGCGGTCACGCTCTGTCCGTCTTCGCCCCGGATGATCCCGACCGGCGAAGACGTCCGGGTCTCCACGCCGATGAGGGTCGCCTCCCCGGTGATGAACCCCGGCATCTTCCGCTCGAATGAGGCAAACCCACTCTTCAGGGCCGCGACGACAAACGAGGGGAGAACCTCCCGCAGGTCCGCTTCTCGGACGCCGGGGAGAAAACTGCTCTTCACGCCGGGAGAACCCTCTCTTCCCGCGAGGAAATCGGTCAGTCTCTGCGCCGGGGCAAAGTAGTTTCCCCCCCCGGCCAGAAAGGCCCTCTCCTCCCAATGCCTGCGGAAGGCGAGGCCCGCCAGCGGGCTTTCGCCCCCCAGATCATCAACGCGGACATTGACCACCACGGCGCTGTTGGCATAGGGGCTATCTCTGCGGAAACGGCTCATCCCGTTCGTGATCACGCCGCCCTTCTGCGCGCTGCACCCGATCACCTGGCCGCCGGGGCACATGCAGAAAGAATAGACCGAACGGTTCATGTTTTCAATTTTGGCTGTAAGGAAATAATCCGCCGGAGGGAGGTCAGGATGGCCTGACCATCGCCCGTACTGGATCCGGTTGATGACCTCCTGCGGATGCTCGACGCGGAGGCCTACGGCAAAAGGCTTCATCGCCAGGGAAACGCCCCTTTCCGCAAGCTTCCGACAGGTATCGTCGGCGGACTGCCCGATCGCCAGGAGCAGATGGTCCGTCCGGATCTGTTCCGCGCCGTTCACGACCAGCCCGATGAGCTTCCCCTTCCGGATCAGAAAATCCGTCACCCTCGCCCCGAAACGGATCTCACAGCCCATCTCGATAAGCCGGTTGCGGAGGTTCACCACGACAGCCTGCAGACGGTCCGTCCCGATGTGGGGTCGGGCGTCGGTCAGGATGCCGGCAGGCGCCCCCATATCGACCAGGACCTGCTTGATCCAACCGGTGTACCGGTTTTTGACTCGGCTGGTCAGCTTGCCGTCGGAAAAAGTGCCCGCCCCACCCTCCCCGAAGTGGACATGACTTTCCGGATTCAGGATACCCTTCTCCCAAAAGTAACGGACATCGGACAGCCTCTCCGGTACGGCCTTGCCCCTCTCCAGCAGAAGGACCGGCAGCCCCCTGAGGACAAGGGTCAGGGCCGCAAAAAGCCCGGCAGGCCCGCAGCCCGCCACGACCGGTCTTTGCTCCGTCGCAGGGGCGCCCCCCGACGGTCCTGCAGGCCGTTCCTCCGGAACCTTCGTCTCTACCGTCACGCTTACCCCAATGGCATGCTCCCCCGGACGCCAGGCAACGCCATCCGGCAGGCGAACCGATACGAGATAGATAAAACGGGGCGGGCGGGCGCGTCGCGCATCTATTGAACGCCGCAGGACCCGCAGATCAGTGACCACTTCCTCGGAAAGGCCGAGGAGGGATGCGGCCCGGGCGGGGAGAAGGTCCACCCCTTCGCCGAGCGACAGCGTCAAGCCGCTGATATTCAAAACCATTGCGATTTCACCATTGAAATAAGCAGACTGTTGTTATAGACTTTCCTATGAGATACGCGAAAAAGGCGGAGAGAGCATCACTCCTTCCGCCCCGAAAGGAAAGCCATGCCTTGGTATGCCCTCCATACGCGAAGCCGTCACGAAGACCGGGTCCATATCGGTCTCACGCAGAAGGCCTTTCATGTCTTTCTACCCAAAATGGAGGTCTGGAGCAAGCGGAAAGACCGGCGGAAGCGGATCATGATTCCCATGTTTCCGGGCTACCTCTTCCTCGAACTTCTCTCCCTTGACAATCAGACCAAGGTTGATGTGCTTAAAACATTCGGCGTCGTCCGCATCCTGGGAAAACCCCGCTCTGCTGAACCCATTCCGATCCCGGACGCCAAGATCGACGCCATCCGGCGGATCGTCCAGTCGAAGGTGGAGGTTCATCAGCTCCAGTATCCGAAGGTTGGAGAAGCGGCCCGGATCATCGACGGCCCCTTTAAGGGGGTCGAAGGCTTGGTCCTCGGGACGGACTACGAAAAAGAGCTCTTCGTGATCGAAATCGAGCTCCTTCAGCGCTCCGTCGCTATTAAGCTGGAGGGATTTCAGATCGTTAAGTTCTGAACAGAATTTCATCTTGACTTTCTCCTTGATATGCGCCAGAAACCCTCTGTAACTTTGGGAGCATATCAAATTTTTCACCTGGGCGGGAAGTTGCAGATGAACGGCGCCGAAAACCGATTTCCGGCGGAGAGATCCGTTGCAATGGTGAGGAGAAAAACCCATTGAGTGGACATATCATCATCGACAGGGAGCTTTGCAAGGAATGCCATCTTTGCATTCAGGCATGTAAAAAGGGGCTGATCATCCCCTCCCATGAATACAATTCCCGGGGATACCGTCCGGTATGCTTTAAGAAAGAGGGGAAAGAATGCACGGGGTGCGCCCTGTGCGCGATCACCTGTCCGGATATCGCGATCGAGGTTTACCGTGAATAAAGTATTAATGCAGGGAAACATGGTCATCGGGGAAGCCGCCATCCGGGCGGGATGCCGTTTTTATGCCGGCTATCCCATCACCCCGCAGAATGAGATCCCGGAGTACATGGCGGAGCACCTGCGCCAGGTGGAGGGCGGCGTTTTCATCCAGTCGGAAAGCGAGGTCGCGGCCATCCACATGGTGGCCGGAGCCAGCGCCGCGGGCGCCCGGTCGATGACCTCATCGTCGAGCCCGGGAATCTCCCTCAAGCAGGAGGGGATCTCCTCCCTTGCGGCCTGCCAGCTTCCCGCCGTGATCGTCAACATGATGCGGGGGGGACCCGGACTGGGGAACATCAGCCCGTCCCAGGGGGACTACTTTCAGGCCACGCGGGGAGGCGGCCACGGGGACTACCGGGTCATCGTCCTCGGACCAGCCACCGCGCAGGAGATGGCGGACCTGACGATGGACGCCTTCACTCTCGCCGACCAGTACCGGACGCCGGTCATGATCCTGGCTGACGGCATGATGGGACAGATGATGGAGCCGGTGGTCTTCAAGGAACCCCAGCCCCGTGTCTATCCGGAAATTTACATCATGAAAGGCGCGGGCGCCGGCAAGAGCAAGTTCATCCGGGGACTGATCCTTGACCCCCTGGACATGGAGGAGCACAATTGGACGCTGGACCGGAAGTACCAGGTCATCGCCCGGAAGGAAACGCGTCATGAGCTTTACGGGACGGATGACGCAGAACTCATCCTCGTCGCCTACGGGACGGGCGCCCGAATCGCCAAGGGGGCCATCAAGCGGCTGCGCAATACTGGCCTTAAGGTCGGTCTTTTCCGACCCATCACCCTCTGGCCCTTCCCGACAAATGAACTTCGCGATCTTGCAAAGAAGGTGGAAAACTTTCTGGTCTTCGAGCTGAGCACTGGCCAGATGCTGGAGGATGTGAGGCTGGCCCTCCAGGGCTTTGCCCGGATCGGTTTCCACGGCCGTCCCGGTGGGGTGGTTCCGACCCCCGCGGAACTGGCCAACGTCGTCACGCGTCAATATGACCGAAAGCAGGGGATTATCGAACACCACTAATCGCCTCCGGACAGCCATTACCATAGGACGGCAACGACAGGGAGCTACAAGGACAGGAACATGAAAAAGGTTTTTGGCAGACCCAAGAGCATGAAAGCAAATATCTTTCACTATTGCGCGGGCTGCGGTCACAGCATCGCCCACCGGCTTATCGCCGAGGTGATTGATGAGTTGGACATCCGGGGCATCACGATCGGCGTTCCGCCGGCGGGTTGCGCTGTTCTCGCCTATAACTATTTCGATGTGGACATGATCGAAGCACAGCACGGCCGCGGCCCGGCTATGGCGACCGGCATCAAGCGGGTCCTTCCGGACCGCATCGTCTTTTCGTACCAGGGGGACGGCGACCTCGCCGCCATCGGCATCGCGGAGAGTTTTCATGCGGCCAACCGGGGAGAAAACATCACCGTCATCTTCATCAACAACGCCGTCTACGGCATGACGGGCGGGCAGATGGCCCCGACCTCCATACTGGGTCAGAAGACCACCACCTCGCCGACGGGAAGGCAATCCGTACTGGAAGGCCATCCTATCCGGGTCTCCGAAATATTTTCCCTGCTTCCAGGAACGACCTACATCGAAAGGTGCACCGTCAACTCCCCGGCCAGCATCCTCAGGACGAAGAAAGCAATCCGCAAGGCTTTCCAGTGCCAGATCGACGGCCTCGGCTTTTCCCTGATCGAGATCCTCTCCCCCTGTCCGACAAACTGGAAGATGACGCCGGTCGACTCCTGCCGGTGGATCGATGAGGCGATGAGCAAGGAATTCCCCCTCGGCATCCTGAAGGACGTCCCGGCGGAACAGAAGAAGGGGGAGAGACGCCATGCTGGTTAAAACGATCTTCGCCGGTTTCGGCGGGCAGGGCGTGCTCATAATGGGCTACACCCTGGCCCACGGCGCCATGAGCGCCGGCTATCACGTCACCTTTCTGCCGGCCTACGGAGCGGAGGTTCGGGGAGGAACGGCCAACTGCACCGTCGCCATATCGGACGACGAGATCGCCTCCCCCATCGCCTCGGCGCCCGACTACATCGTGGTACTCAATACCCCTTCTCTCTACACGTTTCAGAACCGTATCGCCCCCGGCGGCTCCCTTTTTCTGAATTCCTCCATCATCGCCGTCGAGCCTTCGCGCCGCGACATCCGGATCTTCAAGATCCCCTCCGCGGAGATGGCCGAAAAAATGGGCAACCCGCGAATGACCAACACGGTCATGATGGGGGCTTTCCTGAAAAATACCGGTCTCGTGACGCCCGATATCTACCTGGCGAGCATGGAAGAGGTCATGGGAAGCAAAAAGAAATCCATCATCGAGATCAACCGGAAGGCATTTACTGCCGGTTTCGAATATTCGGAGGAGTCGACCTAATGGCAGTCAAGCAAATCTCCGTCCTCCTGGGCAATGCCCCGGGCGCCCTTGCCCGGCTGACGAATATCCTCGACAAGGAAGACATCACGGCGAAGGCCCTGCTCGCCGCCAGCGCCGCGGAAAGCAGCACCGTGCGGATGGTCGTCAACGACCCAGAAAGGGCGGCGGCGATTCTGGAGAGCTTTGGCTTCAATTATGAGATCACCCCCGTTCTCGCCGCCGAGGTGCCGCTGCATCCGGGCGGAATGAATGCCATCCTGAAACCCCTCTCCAAGGCGGAGATCAATATCCACTACCTCTATACAACGATCAACCGGATCGGTGAGGAAACGATCGTCATCCTCGGCGTGGACAAACTGGACGATGCACGGGATGTTCTCCGGCAGAACTGGATCCACCTCATCGAGGATGAGATCTATAGCCTCTGATGATCATTTCTCAGGAAAAAGAAACGGCGCTCCGGGAGAGGATGGAGCGCCTGGGCATCCGTGAGGAGGAATTCCGCGAAACCTTCATCCGCTCCTCCGGTCCCGGCGGCCAGAAGGTCAACAAAACCTCTTCCTGCGTCTACCTCGTCCATTTGCCGACCGGCCTTTCCGTAAAATGCCAACAGGAGAGATCGCAGACGCTGAACCGGTTTTTCGCCCGCCGCCTTCTCCTCGACCGGATTGAGAGACTCCGAACAGGGCTGGTCAGTGCAGAGAAAATGCGGATAGAAAAAATCCGGCGGCAGAAGCGCCGCCGTTCCCGGCGGGCTAAGGAAAAAACCCTGGAGGCGAAACATCTCCAGTCTGAAAAGAAGTCCCTCCGAGCGAGGATCGGTCCGGACGAGGCATAAAAAATCAGGGAGCGGAAATCGCGGCGGCGCTTCACCTCCCTCGATTGTTATAAGAACAGGTTACGAAAGGCCAATCACCTTGAGCAGCGGGTTGGCATAAAGTACGACCAGCGCAATGACCAGCGCATAGATTGCCAGGGATTCGATCATGGCAAGCCCCACCATCATGGTCACCAGAATCTTCCCGTGCGCCTCCGGATTCCGGCCGACGGCGGTGGTGGCGCCGTTTAACCCGTTGCCCATGCCCAAAGCTGTTCCTATCGTTCCCAGCGCCATGGCGAAACCCGCAACGAGCAGGCTGCATCCGACCACAATGGCCTTCGTATAATCGACGGGGGAACCGGAAGCAGTCGCCTCGGCTGCCGCTGCGAGCGAGGCCGACAACAGAAACCCCAACACCCCGAGAACACCCAAACCAAACATCCTTTTCATCATTCGCCTCCTTTTTACGCTTTACCGACTCTTTTCGAGAGCATCATTCTTGATCAGATCATCCCGCTTCTACCTGCGCGCTTTTTAGCGGCAAGGGAAAAGCTTGTCAAGAAATATTTGGTATCATCCGGATGGTTTGTGGTAATAGGAGACGATATGCAACCGGTCATGAGGTCAAGCGCATGATGTCGATAAAAACGAAAGATGCCGGGTTGGCGCCCTCGCATCCCGGCTTGACAGCGGAAGAGATCGATGTTTCCCGGCTGATTCAGGGGGACATCCCTCTTGCCGAGCGCCCCTTTCATCTGGTCGCGCAGGAAATCGGCCTGACTGAAGGGGAGGTTCTGTCGATCGCCGCCAAACTTCGGGAGCGGGGCATCATCCGAAAATTCGGCGCCATAGTACGGCATCAGAGGGCCGGCTACATCCACAATGTCATGGTCATGTGGGCAGTTCCCCCCGGTGAGTGCGAGGCCGTGGGAAAAAGGCTGGCCTCCTTCCCGGAAATCACCCACTGTTACGAGCGGACCCCCTTTTTTGCAGGACGCTACAACCTCTTCACGATGGTCCATTTCCGAAAGAAAACGGACGAGGATCTGCTCCGGAAGATAGCCGCCGCCGTGAACGTCGAGGACTTCAGGGTTCTTAGGAGCCTTGAGGAGTTCAAGAAAAACAGCATGGAGTACTTTTGAGATGAAGACGCGGAATCTGTTTGCAGAGGCACAGAAGATCATCCCGGGGGGCGTCAACAGCCCCGTCCGGGCCTTTAGAGCTGTCGGCGGGACTCCCCGTTTCATCCGGGAAGCGGCAGGGTCAAAGATCATCGATACCGAGGGCCGCGAATATATCGACTATGTTGCCTCCTGGGGTCCCATGATCCTCGGCCACAGCCATCCGGACGTCGTTGCGGCCATCCGGGAAGCGGCCGGCAGAGGCGCCAGTTACGGGGCGCCGACCGAGATCGAAATCGAGATGGCCCGGCGGATCGTCGACGCCTTCCCCTCCGTCGAGATGGTCCGGATGGTCAGTTCCGGGACCGAGGCAGCGATGACCGCCATCCGTCTGGCCCGGGGCTTTACGGGAAGAGACAGGATCATCAAGTTCGCGGGCTGTTATCACGGCCATGCCGATTCTCTCCTTGTGAAGGCGGGTTCCGGGGTGGCCACGCTCGGGATACCAGGAAGTCCAGGCATTCCCACGCAACTGGCAGAACTCACGATCACCCTCCCCTTCAATGACAGCGACGCGGTGCAAAACGCAATCGCTTGCTACGGAGATGAGTTGGCCTGCATCATCGTCGAGCCGATAGCCGGCAACATGGGCGTCGTCCCGCCCCGTCCGGGATTTTTGGAGACCCTGCGAGAGGCTACGCACCAAAGCGGCAGCCTCCTGATCTTCGATGAGGTCATCACCGGATTCCGCCTCGCCTATGGCGGCTGGCAGAGCATGACCGGCCTCATGCCCGATCTCACCTGTCTCGGGAAGA
>MICJ01000083.1:23359-38172 GCA_001830835.1 Syntrophobacterales bacterium GWC2_56_13
TTCTCGACGCCATGGCCTCCCGTCTCTGCTCCGGCATGGCCGATCTCTTCCTGAAAAAGGGGCTCCCCTTCCGGATCAACCGCGTCGGTTCGATGTTCACCCTCTTTTTCACGGCGGAGGAAGTGGTCGACTTTGCGACGGCCTTGCGAAGCGACACGGAACGTTTCGCCCGCTTCTTCCAGGGCATGCTGGAGGCGGGGATCTATCTCGCCCCTGCCCAGTTCGAGGCCGGTTTTCTCTCCTTTGCCCATACGGGTGAGGATATCGACCGGACCCTTGCCGCCTGCGAGAGGGCGCTGAAGAGGCTTTAGCGTCATAGGGAAAGCGATGCGAAAGATTCTCGTAATCGGTGCGGCGGGTTTTATCGGCTTCCATCTCTCCCGGCGGCTTCTCGAGGGAGGCAATCCGGTGGTCGGTCTCGACAACCTGAACCCCTATTACGACGTGACACTGAAGCAGGCGCGTCTCCAGATACTCGAAGAGAAAGAAAATTTCCGTTTCGTCCGGGGGGATCTATCCGACCGGAAAACCATGGAAGCGCTTTTCGCGGACGAACGGTTCGAGATCGTCGTCAACCTGGCCGCCCAGGCGGGTGTCCGCTATTCGCTCAAAAACCCCCACGCGTACGTGGAGAGCAACCTCGTCGGCTTCCTGAATGTCCTCGAGGGCTGCCGTCATCAGCAGGTGAAGCACATCGTCTTCGCCTCCTCCAGTTCGGTCTACGAGGCCAACACCCGGATGCCCTTTTCGGTCCACGACAATGTGGACCACCTTTATCGACGACATCATCGAGGGGCTTGTCCGGGTCATGGAGCGGATCCCGGCACGGGATGCCGACTGGAGAGGAGACCGTCCCGATCCCTCCGCCAGTTTCGCGCCTTACCGGATCTACAACATCGGGAACAACCTACCCGTCGCCCTCCTGGATTTCATCGCAATCCTGGAGGGGCATCTCGGCAGAAAGGCGCAGAAGAACTTTCTCCCCCTGCAGGCGGGGGATGTGCCGGCCACTTTCGCCGATGTGGATGACCTCTCGGCCGACGTGGGTTTCAAACCCGCGACCCCTATCGCGGAGGGATCCGACGCTTAGATCCCGGGGACAGATTTGAAATCTGTCCCCACAAGTAGGGAGGTTTTGCATGAAAAAAGCACTCATCACCAGAGATCCCGGGGACAGATTTGAAATCTGTCCCCACAAGCAGGGAGGTTTTGCATGAAAAAAGCACTCATCACCGGCATCACCGGCCAGGACGGCTCCTACCTGGCCGAATTTTTACTCGCGAAGGGCTATGAGATCCACGGCCTTATCCGCCGGGCCAGCACCTTCAACACCAATCGTATCGATCACCTCTACAGGGACTTCCACGACCCCCAGGCGCGGGTTTACCTCCACTACGGCGATCTCTCCGTCTCCGGCCAACTCACCGACCTTCTCCAGGAGGTCAAACCCGATGAGATCTACCATCTCGGCGCCCAGAGCCACGTCCGGGTGAGTTTCGACATGCCCGAATATACAGGGGACGTGACCGGCCTCGGGACGATCCGCCTCCTCGAGGCGATCCGAAAGACGGGGATCATGGCCCGCTTCTACCAGGCCTCCTCCAGCGAGATGTTCGGCGCGGCGCCGCCCCCCCAGGGCGAGGCGACCCCCTTTCAGCCCCGGAGCCCTTACGCCGCGGCCAAGGTCTATGCCTACTATGTCGTCCGGAATTACCGGGAAGCCTACAATCTCTTCGCCGCCAACGGCATCCTCTTCAACCACGAGTCACCCCGCCGCGGCGAGACCTTTGTCACGAGGAAGATCACCCGGGCAGCAACACGGATCAAGCTCGGCCTCCAGGAGAAGCTCTATCTTGGAAACCTCGAGGCAAAGCGCGACTGGGGCTTCGCCGGGGATTACGTAGAGGCGATGTGGTTGTTGCTCCAGCAGGAGAGCCCCGACGACTGCGTCATCGCCACCGGCGAGACCCATTCGGTGCGTGAATTCGCCGAGAAGGTCTTCGCACGCCTCAATCTTGACTACCAGCGGCACGTGGCGATCGATCCCCGCTACTTCCGCCCCACGGAGGTGGACGTCCTCCTCGGCGATGCAACGAAGGCCCGCAAGACCCTGAACTGGAGTCCGAAAGTCAGCTTCGATCAGCTCATCGATATGATGGTTGGGGCGGATCTGGAGATCGCCGAAAAGGAGAAGACCCTTCTCGATGCGGGATACGCCTCAGGCAACCATCGGATGGGTTGAGGGGGAAGAATGAAAAACAACCGCATCACCATCACCGGCGGCAGGGGTTTTTTAGGCCGGCACCTGATCCGGGCCTTTCGGGAGAGAGGCTACGACCAAATCCTCGTGGCCGACCTTCCCGAATACAACCTGATCCGCCCGGAAGATATCCGGCGGCTGTACGACGAACAGCGGCCCGACACAGTCGTCCACCTGGCCGCCAAGGTCGGCGGCATCGGCTTCAACCAGGAGAACCCCGGTTCCCTCTTCTATGAGAACATCATGATGGGGGTCCAGCTCCTCCATGAGGGCTGCCTCCGGAAAATTAAGAAGTTTGTGGCCTTGGGAACGATCTGCGCCTACCCCAAGTTCACACCGGTGCCGTTCAAGGAGGATGATCTCTGGAACGGCTATCCCGAGGAGACCAACGCCCCCTACGGATTAGCCAAGAAGATGTTACTCGTCCAGGCCCAGGCCTACCGAAGGCAGTACGGCATGAACGCGATCTTCCTCCTGCCGGTCAACCTTTACGGTCCCGGAGACAACTTCGATCCCCGCTCTTCCCACGTCATCCCCGCTCTGATCAAGAAATGCGTGGACGCCGTGACGCGTGGCGGTCGGGAAATCGTCGTCTGGGGAACAGGCGCCGCCACGAGGGAGTTTTTCTACGTGGAGGACGCCGCGGAGGCGATCGTCCTGGCCACGGAGCGCTACGACAAGGAAGAACCGGTCAACATCGGCGCCGGTTTCGAGATCTCCATCCGGGATCTGGTCGCCCTTATCGTGGAACTGACCGGATTCAAGGGAAGGATCGTCTGGGACAAGACCAAGCCCGACGGACAGCCGCGGCGGATGCTGGACACGACCCGGGCCTTAGCGGAATTCGGCTTCCGGGCGCGGAGGGACTTCCGGGAAGGGCTTGCGAAGACCATCGACTGGTACCGGAGCACGCGGGTCGCCTTCGGGGAAAAGGACTGATTTTCCTTTGACTTCATCACCAGATCGTGTTAGATGGCGGGCGGTGGATAAGGAGACGAAAAAATCCGCGATCCAGTTGGCCTATGCAAGCAGCATCGGCATCTCCATGGCCTTGGCCATCTTTGGATGCTTCTTCCTGGGAACCTGGCTGGACGGGAAACTGGGAACGCAACCCTATTTCACCCTCCTTTTTCTGCTGATAGGAATTGCCGCCGGTTTCAGGAACATTTATGTCCTGATGAAGAGGTACTTTAAAGACTAAAATAAACAGATCATCACGTGTGTAAAAAGTGAACCCCACAGAAAAAGACCCCCTTCAAAAAAGGCTTGAGATCACGAACTGGATTCTCCTCGCGATTCTGGCTGTCGGGAGCCTTCTCCTGCGTTCCTCCCGCTTCAGCCTCGGAATCCTCAGCGGGGGCCTGATCAGCATCGTTAATTTTCACTGGCTGTACCACAACCTCCTGGACGTCTTCACGAAACATCCGAGCCAGGCCAGGAAGGCCCTCCTGTTGCGTTATTACATCCGTCTAACTGTGCTGGCTTTCGTGCTTTACTGGATCATCTCCGGCAACCTCGTCGACGTGATCGGCCTCGTCATCGGCCTTTCTGTCGTCGTTATGAACATCATTTTTACAACCATTCTGGCACTGTCAAAAAAAAACCGCATTGAGGAGGTCAGATAGAAGATGGAACCCCTGCTGTTCTTCGAAAGTCACTGGCTGAAGGAACACCACCTCGTCGTCGTGTCCTACAGCTGGTTTGTCATGGCCATGCTCGTCCTCTGCTCTTTTCTGGCCACCCGACGGATGAACATGCTCCCGGGCAGGTTCCAGAACGTCATGGAGGCGGTCCTCGGGGGGTTCGACGATCTTCTTGTCGAAACGATGGGGCCGGAGGGGAGGAAGTTCTTCCCGCTGATCGCGACGTTGGGTCTCTACATCCTCACCTCAAACCTCCTCGGCCTGATCCCGGGGTTCGAGTCGCCGACGGCCAACCTCAACACCACGGTTTCCATGGCCGTCGTGGTCTTCGTGATGACCCATGTGGTCGGGATCCGGATCCACGGCTTCAAGTATGTCAAGCATTTCATGGGACCCATCTGGTGGCTCACCCCGATCATGATGCCGATCGAAATCATCAGCCATCTTTCACGGCCCCTTTCCCTTTCCGTCCGGCTTTTCGGCAACATCATGGGGGAGGACATCGTCCTGGCGGTGGTCATCCTACTGGTGCCGTTTCTGGTGCCTCTGCCGGTTTTCGTGCTCATGATCTTCACCTCCCTCATCCAGACCCTCGTCTTCATGCTCCTGACGATGATGTACATCGCCGGAGCGATGGAGGAGGCGCATTGATCCGAAACGGCAGGGCATGCGGTCCCCCTTTTTTCATCTCCGCTAAAATATACAGACCGGTCCGCAAGACCCGGTGCAGATCATGAATTATGACAAAACCGGACGCAGGGTGTGTTGACAGCGAAAAATAATCTACTACCGGCTGAAACCGGTAGATTTGATGGCGGTCTGGAAGACCGGCAATAATTCTAATTAAAGCGAAAATGATAGGAGAGCCCGCTGGATCCTAAAGCTTCTTCCTGACGGCTATGTCAAGTTTCAATGCTTGAGTAAACACTTCCCGCGCCTTTTCCGGGTTGGATCTGTATCCCAGTATTTCTTCAGCCTTTTTCGTACTGATTTCCCAGAGTCCGGTCAGGAAGCCGTGACCATCCCATCGCTCATCCGGTACAATCTCAACTTTAGAAGGCGAATCCGCCAGTTTGACTATGAGTTCGATTAAATCCCGCCACTTTATCTGGAAGCTGGACAGGTTAAATTCCTGTCCATATGCTTTTTCATTAAGGGTGGCAATTTCAAAAGCTTTGGCAATATCTCCCAGATAGGCAACACTCCCGCTCGCTTTTTCAGGCGCCTTTATAGCTTCCCCTTTCAAAGCAGAATCAATAAGTTCTCTTAACGTTCTCCCCGGAATATGCTTGTTTCCATATCCCCACCAGAATATAAATATCGTATAGGGCAGCTTGTACAGCGTGTAATAAAGCGAGGAAAGCTTATGAACAGTCGCTTTTGTGAGCGCGTGAAGAGGGTCGCGAGATTTCTCAGTGAGGTGAGGGTGAGACTCATCAATTGGTCGGCAGGCAGGCTCTCCATAGACCACGCTGCTGCTGAGGAAAAGAAAATGTTTGACGTGACTCGCGGATGCGGCTTCCAAGACGTTAATATACCCGCCAACATCGATTTTAAAGGCATCTGCCGGCCTGGAGGGAAAAGACCATGCCAAATGGTAAACCACATCCACGCCTTTCATCGCGGAATTAACCATTTCCCGGTCTTGAGAGTCCCCTGTCACTATTTCCAGTTTAGGATGGCCCTTTAATGTCTCCAATTCACCGATAACCCTGTCGAGAACTCTAACCTCAGAACCTCTGTCAAGCAGCGATTCGACAAGGTAACTCCCGACAAACCCGGCTCCACCGGTGACCAAGAATTTCATCTCAACCTCCCATGAACGCAAGGTGCATGCAATATCATGAAAAGCGTGGGACAGGCGTTTTGTCTGTCAGACAAACCGGGGGGTTCCGGCGCGGCAGTCATATCCGCCGGCATATCCGTCATTATTTTATTGGTTTAGCCATTCCCAAGCTTGATGGCGCACAACTCGCCACACATGGTGCACCCCTCTTCCTTGGCCGTTGCGCTTTTCTCAAGTAATCTCCCGGCCTTCTCCTGGTCTATGGCTGTAGAAATCTGTCCCTGCCAGTTGATAGCCTTTCTGTACCCGGCCATCATGACATCCAGTTCCATGGCGCCGGGCAACCCTTTGGCAATATCGGCGATATGAGCAGCAATGCGTGAAGCCATGATCCCTTCCCGCACATCCTCGACACTGGGCAGGCGGAGGTGTTCGGAAGGCGTCACATAGCAGAGAAAATCGGCCCCGGCGGCGCCGGCAATGGCCCCGCCGATAGCCGCGGTGATATGATCGTAACCGGGGGCGATGTCCGTGGGCAAAGGCCCCAGAACGTAAAAGGGCGCCCCGTTGCAGAGACTCTTTTCCAGCTGGACGTTCGCCTGGATATCTTTGATGGGCACATGGCCCGGCCCTTCGATCATCACCTGCACGCCCTTATCTCTCGCCCTTTTACAGAGCTCTCCCAGGAGGATGAGTTCCTGCACCTGACCCCGGTCGGTGGCATCGGCAATGCACCCCGGTCGCAGACCGTCGCCCAGGCTTAAAACCATATCGTATTGGTGGGCAATTTCCAGCAACCGGTCATAATATTCGTAGAGGGGATTTTCCTTTTCATTGCATCTCATCCAGTTGGCCGTAATGGAACCGCCCCGGCTCACAATGCCCAAAAGCCTTCCCTCGGCTTCTATGCTGGCAACGCTTCTCCGCGACACCCCGCAATGGACGGTGATGAAATCGACGCCATCCTCGCCATTTTTTTCAATTGCAGCAAAGATGTCATCGGCCGTCATGGCCACAATGGCCTTTTTCGCGGCCAGCATGGCGGCCGCTGCCTGGTATATCGGGACGGTGCCCAGCGCCACGGTCGAAGCCTTGATGATGGCCTTTCTGATGGCGCCAAGATCGCCACCCGTGGAAAGATCCATGATCGTATCCGCACCGGCGGCTACGGAGACCCTTACCTTTTCGAGCTCCATATCAAGGTCCGTATGGTCGCCGGAGGTTCCGATATTGGCATTGATCTTGGTCCGCAATCCCTTCCCGATGGCAAGGGGTGGAATGGCGGTATGCGTGTTGTTGCGAACGACCACGATATTGCCATCGGCCACACCTTTCCTGATGAATTCCGGGGACACCCGCTCATTTTCGGCGCATATCTTCATCTCTTCCGTTATCCGGCCGTTTCTTGCTTCTTCCAGTTGTGTCATTTCCATCCTCCTTGCATATTTTACGACGGGACCAGTAGACCTGCACCTGCCGCCGGTTTTACCGGCCCTTGCATCAGCGGGAAACAAGGTCTCCCCCTGAATAAAAAAGGGCCACCCTTTTTCTGAAGGATATGGCCCCCGCATAAGTTAAGATGTCAGCTGCCAATCCCTACGCTGGCATTACCCAGATCAGGTTCAAAGGGTCTTTTCTCAGCCCCTGCGGGCACCCCCTGTTTTCTGGTCTAAGTTTACCGTTATATTTTTCTAAAATCAAGTACTTTTTATCAGACCGAATTGCCTCAAATAAAACGTTACCCAAGAAGTGACTAAAAAGGGATCGTTGACTCATAATTCGATGTTACCGAACATCGACTTCCAAAAGGAGTGCGGTGGGCTGATTTTTGGGGCTCAATAGGGCTTGACGATATCGACATCCCTCATCGGATAATGTTTGATATTCCGGCTGACGAGTTTCATGCCCTTCTCTTTGGCGGCGGCAGCGATTACGGCATCTCCTATGTTCAAGGCATGGCTCTTGTGGAATTTCCTCATGTATCCCCCTGCCTCATCGACGATTGCCACTCGCCGCGCAACTGATTCACATAATCCGTGCTGCTTTTGATGTCCCCGCGATCCGCCCACAATCCGAAGCTCTTTTTCAGAATTCGTTTTTTGGGCAAAGCGGGCGCCTGTTTGCGCTGCGACAGCATCTCCTGAATGAACCTCTGTTAGGATGAGGTCATACCCTCGATCTTCTTGATCACGTCGAGAAATTTTTCTCCCTGAATGGCTTCCGTTCTTTGCATGATAAATTCCTCTAAATCTCGTTTTATACGATTATGATTTAAGGGCCGTTTTATGTCAATCAGAAAAGCGGTCTGATAAAAAGCACACGATACAAGAAGTGGTACGCAAGGTGTGCGCCGGCCACTGGCGCAATCCTCCGGCCCTCTGCCTGTCTGGAGAGATAGTTTACCACAGCCGATAAAATATGTGTAAGGCTTCTGAGAAATTCGAGGAGCAGGGTCAAATCTTTTCCTTGACCATATGCAGGCGAACCGTGGCGCCGGTGACCCGGCTCCGGCCGGTAACGCTTCCAGCATTTCATCGAATCGACCGATTAGGAGGAGCGATATCTTTGCAATCAGTGGATTGACAAGATGTGCCTTTGTGGTATTGTCATTTTAGCGATTCACTTTACCCCTCTTATGATGTCTATCATCCAAGAATAAATACCGGTTGGAGCTGAATGAGCGATCCGTCATTGAGCCAGTCCATGAAAAGGAGAATCCTTCATATCGATATGGACGCCTTCTTTGCCGCTGTCGAAGAGAAAAGGAATCCTGCTCTCAAAGGGAAGCCTGTCATCATCGGCGGCATGGGAGATCCATCCAAAAGGGGCGTTGTCTCTACTGCCAATTACGAAGCCAGAAAATATGGCGTTCATTCTGCGATGCCCTTGAGAACCGCCTTTAAGCTTTGCCCCCAGGGGATATTTCTGCCTGTGGACTATGAGGCTTATTCATCTGCTTCCATAAAGTTCAAAGAAGTTCTCAGGACCATCAGCCCAATTATGGAAGATGTCGGCATTGACGAGGCGTATCTGGACGTTACGGATATACCTGAGACCAATGAAGAGATCACAGGGCGGATCAAGGCGGGGATCAAAGAGAAGACCGGCCTGACCTGTTCCATTGGCATTGCGTCCAACAAGCTTCTTGCCAAGATTGCCTCAGACATGCAGAAGCCGGATGGAGTCACCGTTTTCATGGAGGCCGACGTTGAAACGAAGCTCTGGCCGCTGCCCGTCAGAAAATTATACGGCATAGGCCCAAAAACGGAAGAACACCTGAAGAGCATAAACATAGAAACCATAGGACAGTTAGCCGCATTGCCTCTGGAAAAGCTGTTGGAGTATTTCGGCAATTCTTACGGTCAATACCTTTATGAAGCGGCCGGAGGCATTGATGAAAGCCCTCTGGTCACTCACTGGGAACCGAAATCGTTCAGTCGTGAAACCACTTTTCAGGAAGATGTGAGGGACTGGCAAGTGATCGCCAGAACACTCGCCGATCTTTCAAAAGATGTCGTTGAAGATATGCAGGGACATCAGTATAAGGCAAGAACGATCACGATAAAAATCCGATTCAGCGATTTTGAGACATTCACGAGGGCGATGACAATCTCTGATTATACCGATTCTGAAGAAGAGGTAAGAAAAGCGGCATTCGCCTGCCTTAAAAGAATTGAGCTCAAAAGGAAGGTCCGGCTGGTGGGTGTGAGGGCCAGTAATTTCCAGGGCAAGAATAAGGATGACCAGCGCCATCCTGAAGTACTCGACAGGCTGATCTAAGCCGATTTCACCTGCATGGGCCAGTCTTTTCAGCGTATCCTGCAACGTTCTTCGGGGGATTTCCCCCTGCGTCTTTAATCTGAGAGTCTGATTGCCCTTACGGGCCTGTGGCATAAATATCATCGAGGGACTGCCTGGCTTCCTGATAGATCCTGGCGGAAAGCCAGAGCGTTGAGGCTTCAAGACCGTTTAACGCCTGTTCCGTTTCTGCCCGCGACAGATGCTTGTGGGCGGCATTCCATAAGGATAACGCCCAGGGATCCACGCACCTCCATGTCCAAAAGGGAGACAAAAAGTCGTGTCGTCGAATCGTCGGTCAGAAACCAGTCCGCCTTTTTTCTGCGGGCAAGCACGAGGGCTTCCGCCTCGCCGGCATGAAGATCTCCGGCTTCTTTCCATATCCCGGCTTCATCTTGCTCATGAGGGAAAAGGCTGACAACCCGAAGCCACTCCGGCCAGGGCTCTTCCATCCGAAGGGTGGTTTGAACTTCGTTGAAAACGCGCTGAGGCAGGTAAAGGTTGCCCGTTTGCCTGAGCAACTGCAGGCAATGGGCCTCGTAAAGATGGATGATGGGTCCGGCGTCGCAGATGATGGTTCTCATTTGGCCGCATGAGCCTCTTTTATGGCCCAGGCAATGTCTTCGCGGGCGAAACGCTCCATGAGATCCACCCGATTGCGTCGGACGAATTCCGACATCGCCGCCAAGACGACATCCGGCTCGGACATGAAAAACCCCGCCTGGACATAATCATGGATACGCTCGGCCAGATTGTCCGGTACGGTGATCGATAGCGTTTTCACGAGCGGTTACCTCCCTTCTTCTAAAATAGTATATTAATTTCCTTATCATTTTTTGTTGTTATCCGCAAGCCCCGCCAAGCAATCCAAACAAAATCCGCAGAAATCAGGTTTTTTGTCTTCACCACACATGACACTTTCAACGTTTGCTGAAAAGCCACTCTTTGGTGAAAATCCGAAATGCGGATTCCATCCACGTATTGGCTTGTTTTCAACATTGCCCATCATATCCCCTGTCCTTCTTGGAGCGTATAGGCGACCTTTTCACTCTGGAGGTCATACGCCCGCTGGATTCGGGTTCTCGGGACGGTTCTGATCCCGACATAGATGGTGCAGGCGGAGAAGTTTCAGCTCCTCGTAAGGGATCGTCCCGTTCAGATCCTCAAAAACGGGTCGCAGCCGTTCCGTTCCCAGACGGGCGAAGGATGATAATACCGATTGCCGCTGATCCTCCGTCAAGCTGGAGTTCATCAGAAAATCGTTCTGTCGGAGGGGATGGTTTTCCCACAGGCACTGATAGAGATGGCTGAGTACCGTGTCGCGCCGGATGTTGAAATCCCCCGCCAGTTGTTCGATGGTGCGTCCCTCGTTGAAGCTCTCGCCGATGACAAGATACCGGCGCTTGCCGCTGTCGGCTGGGGGAATGGGCGCGGGCTCTGGCATTGGGGCCGGTTTCTGTCGTTCCGGGATCTGGCGGATCCGGCAATGCTCCCGGATGATATCCAAGAAGGCGTCGGCGTATTTTTCAAGTTTTCTCGTGCCGATCCCGTAGATCGCCGATAAACTTTCCCGTGTCCGGGGATAATAGAGGGCCATTTCCTTTAATGTCCGATCATGGAAGATCGCATAGGGAGGAAGGTTCGCCTGATCGGCGAGTTCCTTCCGTTTTTTCCGGAGAGTTTCAAAAAGTCCTGAATCAAAGGTTTCCGCTTCACCCTCCCGTTGACGGAGAACCGCGCCATGGTCTTTTTTTGCCCCTTCCATTCTTCCGAGGAAGGTCTCTTTCCCCCGCAGGACCTCCCATGCCTTCGGGGTTAGTTTCAGCGATCCGTGCTCATAGTTGTAAAGCAACAGGCCCTTCTGGATCAATTGACGGGCAATGTGACGCCATTGCTTTGCGGAATAGGCCGTGCCGATTCCATAGGTGGAGAGTTCCTCGTGTCCGAATTTCAAGACCTTCTGAGAATTTGAGCCCCGCAGGACATCGACGATATGGCCCGCGCCGAAGAATTCACCGGTCCGTTTGACACAGGAGAGGAACATCTGCGCCGGGATGGTGAGATCGACGAGATCCTTTTCCTCTTCCCCCAGTCGGCAGTTGTCGCACATTCCACAACGGTCCGGAACGCCGGTTTCGCCGAAATAATTCAACAGGGGGACACGGCGGCAGAGGTCCGTTTCAGCAAATCCCATGAGCTGGCTCAGGAGGATGTTGGCCACTCGCTGTTCCTGTTCCGTTTTTTGTCCGATAAAGAACTGAACCTTTTGAATATCCCCATAGCCGAACAGAAGGAGACAATGGGCGGGCAGACCATCCCGTCCCGCCCGTCCGATCTCCTGGTAGTAGTTGTCGATGCTCCCGGGCAGATCGTAGTGGACGACAAACCGGACATTGGGCTTGTTGATCCCCATGCCGAAGGCGATCGTCGCCACGATGATCCGGATATCGTCGCGGCTGAAGCGCTCCTGGTTCTCCGTGCGCTCTTTATCCGACAGACCCGCATGGTATGGCCGGACGGAATAGCCCTTCCGGTGGAGGATGGAGTGAAGATCGTCCGTCTGCCGGCGGGTGGCGCAGTAAATGATTCCCGATTCGTTCGGATACTGCTCGAGCAAGGTCAGCACCTGGTCGAGAGGATCGGTCTTCGGGGCCACTTCCAGAAAGAGATTCGGTCGGTTGAAAGAGCCGATGTATTGGCTCTGATCGTCGATACTCAGGGATTGCCGGATATCCTCCCGAACACGCGGTGTGGCCGTGGCCGTCAGCGCCACGCAGGCTGCATCGGGAAAAGTGGCGCGGACCTCCGCCAGTTGCCGGTATTCCGGGCGGAAATCGTGACCCCACTCGGAGATGCAATGCGCTTCGTCGATGGCGATACAATCCACGTTCAGGGCGGACAGCAGCGCAAGGGTTCTCGAAGCCAGCAAGGCCTCCGGGGCCAGGTAGAGGAGTTTCACGCGGTTTTCCCTGAGCTGCGATACGTTCGCCCGGTACTCTTCAATACTGAGGGCGCTGTTCAGGAAAAGGGCCGGAACCCCGTATTCCCGCAACTGGTCTACCTGGTCCTTCATGAGGGAGATCAGCGGGGAAACCACGATCGTCAGCCCGTCAAAGATCATTCCCGGAATCTGATAGCAGAGTGACTTGCCCCCTCCCGTCGGCATCACGACCAGGGCGTCCTTTTTCTCCAGGATATGGGCAATAACCTTTTCCTGGAGGGGCCAGAAAGTTTCAAAGCCGAAGACTTCTTTTAAGATGGATTGAGCACGATTCATGGTGACACTCATTGAACGAGCATAGTCAACCCGTTTCACCGCTATTCCAGAATACAGTAACGAATCTCATAGCCCAACATATAGATTATACTTTCCAGTCTGGCATTGCGGCGACATACTTGTATTCTCGTTTCTCAATCTTCAATTCCAGATCATCCCGTGGCCAGAGCATACCACAGGGCTTCGTCATAATCTTTAATTTTACTGACAATCAGCCGGGTATGCCCCCAGGGCATTTGTGCCACGGGCTGTGGCACAAATGCCGACTGAGCGGGATAAGGATGACCAGCAGCATCCTTAAGTACTCGATAGGCTAATCTAATGGGGGTAGACAAATTCAAAGCATATACGCTGGTCTCCATTCAGGTGATCTCCATTGTCGTCTTAGCCAGCTCCTCCATCCCTCGCTCAAAGTCGTTTCGGAAGGCTAACGCGAGAGATAAGAGCAATTGACCCCATCCTGGAGGATTGAATGCTCGCAATGCTTCAAACAGATCCGCGCCCATCGGCGGCGTCCCACTGTGGTCTGATCCATAGCTGGCACCTGCGCCAAGAAGTAAGACTCTCATTCCCCGTTTCAACTCCATCCGCCGAACGTCTATCATTGCGCGATAGTTGGTGAGTCCGCGCGCCATACATCCTCGCTCTCGATACAATTTTTAGGGGGCTCAGGGATTCCTTATCGGGAACTTCTCGCCAAGGCGCTGTTTTAGTGCGGCTACGAGATCAGATCCCTTCGCTGCTTGGTCCGTTGAACCGAGGGCTTGGTACTCCGCTTTCACAATTTGGTACGCTCCATCAAGTACGCTTGGACTGAGAGTTGATCCTGCCAGCGATGCGACCTCCGCTGGAGAAGGGCTCGATTTTCTCAGAGCCTCTTGGCAGGCCGCCATAGCAGCATAGAACTTCATGTTTGTCCTGTCTGTGGCCTGGACATCCGCATGCTCTGCCAGATAAGTTTCTGTCTGCTTAAGTATCTGACTGCTCGCCCGGTAAATCTCGATAGGATAGTCGGTGTTAAAGAGTCTATGATACTCTTCATCACGCTTGATCAGCGACGAGGGCCGTGCTCTCGCTGTGTCAGGCCGCTCCAGAACAATGGCCATAACGGCCTGAGCCATCTGCGGAATACTGATGATGCGGTTTATGGGCTTTCCCTCATTCTTGTAGAAGTTTTTCCGGCGATCATAATAAAAGCCAAAGGGCTTTAGATACTGCTCGATGTCGCGGTGAATCCGATCCGTGGCGCGTAGGGATGCAGGAGGGATGGCTGTTTGGCTATTTGTTGCTCTTATTATTCGGTCGCGGCTCTCTGCTGCATTCGGGACGATGACTCGAACCAGAACATTCCTGCCTTCTGTCTCGGTGTTGCTGGCACGGAAATATACGCTGATCTCAGTTGATGTCTGAAGACCATTGACAACCTCTGGATTCTCAACTTTTATTGTTTTTCCGCTTTGGGTGGCTCGGGTTGCGAGAACCGTAATGCCATTGTTCAGCCACCAGAAATCTTCCGAACCGGGGTTTTGTAGAGTGTCTTGAATCTGCTCGTTGACTTGCGTCTTCCCCTGATAATCCCGTACGTTTGCCTCAAATATATGCCTCACAAGAACTCCTTGGGAGTCTGTAATAAACCGGAAAAAATCCTTGAGGGAAACAAGGCAAACAAATGCCACATCACCCGTGCATGAGATGGGGTTCTCTGTAAGCTTCAGATCGTACGTTGTGGTAGGTGTACGTCGGGCCAAGTCCAGTAAGGCACGAGCTCCCAGAAAAGTGAATGAAAAATTCGCAGCCGAGAAGAGCTGTTTAACTGTGGCTTCGGCTCTTGCTGTCTTCCGCGATACGTTAGGATGTACATCATCACCCTTAGTGGCATAGAAGTATGAGAACTTCAATCGCGGGAACTTGGATGCCAAGGTCTGATAAGCATCGCGGAAGCGCTTGGCGGCATTGAGCAAGTTTTTATTGTATACAGTTTTCAGGGAACCCGGCTTCGACAGTTGTAGGCATTTTTCAGCCTTTAAAATGACGTAAGTTATTGAAATC
>MICJ01000084.1:0-1398 GCA_001830835.1 Syntrophobacterales bacterium GWC2_56_13
TTTTGGTTTCGGCTCTCTGGGTCTCACGGCTTATGAATTTCAGACCCAGAATTATGTAGTGCAACTCGGGGTTCCTCCCGTCCGTATCGATATTATCACATCAATAACCGGGGTTTCCTGGGCAGAAGCGGATAAGGGAAAAATACGGGGTTGTTATGGCGGGGTTTCCGTGCACTTCCTGGGTAAAGACCAGTATATTGCCAACAAACGTTCAATAGGCCGAAGGAAGGATCTGGCAGACATCGAAGCTCTTGGTGTGGAATAATCAGGGCATATCGCCGAACTTCGGCGTAAGGAAGCTCTCCACCCGGCCGAACTCTCGGGCGATGCGCGCCGCATCGTAGATCCAATGCACGCCCAGCGTCAGGGAATCCACCACGAACGAGGCCAGGACCATTGCTTTGGTCTTTTCGTTTATGATCTTACCTCTGATGATGTCGAACTTCCCCGTGAGGAGGGCAGGGATGATCCCCGACCATTTCGTCGGGATGAACTCCGCCTCGACCCCCATGTCCTGGGCAACGCGGTTGGCCACGTCGATCTCGAAGCCGACGAAGTTCCCTGATTTATCCTGCATAGCCCAGGGGACGAAGGAGGACATGCCGACCCGAAGCACGCCCCGTTTCATCACCTGCTCCAGCATGCTCTCCCCGGCCCCCTCCGGGCGGGCTGTCTGGGCTGCCGCCTGCTACGAAGGGGAGAGAGTAAGCCCCGTGATGAGCAGTAACCCGATCCATAGATGTTGTCTTTTCATGGATGACCTCATTTCAAGTGGTTGCGTTATGATTTGACAGCGGGTTTGTTTCCCCTTACAGAATCTGGCTGAGGAATGCCTTTGTCCTCTCCTCCCGGGGAGCCTCGAAGAGTCGGGCCGTTTAGCCCTCTTCCACGACCCGCCCTGCATCCATGAAAACGATCCGGTCGCCCGCCTCGCGGGCGAAGCCCATCTCGTGGGTCACGACGACCATCGTCATCCCCTCTGCGGCCAGGGCCCGCATCACCTCCAGGACCTCCCCGATCATCTCCGGGTCGAGCGCGCTGGTCGCCTCGTCGAAGAGCATCACTTTCGGGCTCATGGCAAGCGCCCGGGCGATGGCCACCCGCTGCTGCTGGCCGCCGGAGAGTTCGTGGGGGTAGCGGTCCACCTTCTCCGTGATTCCGACCTTCTTCAGAAGTTCCATCGTCGTCGAAGGCGCCCAGCCCCAGGCTGTGGGCGGCCTCCCATTGCCCCCGGTGGAGGGATACGATTCCCGCCCGGAGGATCTCCGCGGCGTAGGCCCCCTCGAAGAGGCTGAGCGCCAGCGCCGCCGAGGCGAAGGCGCCAATCTCCAGGACCGGCGACAGGACGAAGTAGACGAAGAAGATCTGGATGAGGAGCGGGGTGTTCCGGATGAGCTC
>MICJ01000084.1:1438-15700 GCA_001830835.1 Syntrophobacterales bacterium GWC2_56_13
CCGGGCGTAGAGCCAGACGACCGCCGCCGCCGACCAGCTAATCACGAAGATCCCCCACCAGATGCCCGTAAGCCCGACGCCGAGCAGGCGCGTGAGAAGCCAGAACACCGCCGCCGGGACGACGATCTGCCGCCAGAGGCCGATCCAGAGGGCGAACATCGGTTTGCGAATGCCCTGCAGGGCGGCCACGTCGACCGATAATATTACATATGCACAAAGGATGAATGCGGAAATCTTCAGGTAGGACCGGCCCACGGCGATGACGACGGGATCGGCAGTGAAGACCGCCATGAGCGGTCCGGCTAAGAGAAAGACCGCGGCGGTTCCGAAGATCGTGATCATGCCCCCCTAGGAGAGCGCCATGCGGACCGCCTCGGCCATCCGGGCGAAGAGCCGCGCCCCGCTGTTCTGGGCCACGATCGCGAGCGTGGCGGTGCTCAGGCCGATGGTAGGCAGAAGCATGATCTGCTCAATCCGCATGGCGGCCCCGTAGGCGGCGACCGTCTCCTTCCCGAAGCCGCTCACGAAATAGGTGATCACGAAGATCCCGAGGCCGATGGTGAACAGGTTGGCCGCGGAGGGGACGCCATGCCGGGCGATCTCCCCGTAAGGGGCAAAGCGCGGGCGGAGGCTTCCCAGGCTGCAGCCGGACATGAGCGAGGTTTGCCGAACCTTGAGGCAGAGCCGGTACGGCGATCTGGCGGATCAGGACGGGGATGGGGCGTGTTGTAAGCGCCTGCGTCATGCGGGTTCCTTCAGCTGCGATTCCGCCGGGTCGTGACCGACTCTCCCCCTACCCCCCAGTTGTCCGTGTCGACCTCTTCGATGACGACGACAGTGGTGACGGGGTTCTTCCCCAGAACGTCCACGAGGAGTTGTGTGGCCCCCCGGATGAGCTTCTCCTTCTGTTCCTTTGTCGCACCTTCCCGGGTGATCTTGATATTCACGAAGGGCATGGTTTCCTCCATAAATTATTGGTGTATTTTGAGGCGGAGAAATTCAGCGAAGGTTTCGCGTTCGGGAATGATTACCTTCCGGGTGCTCAAATCCTCCGGGATGGGGAGGCGGCCCAGAGTCTTGCAGGCTGCAACAGCCGTATGGATGTGAAGGGGAGGTGTGTCGCCGGGGATATGGTTCAGAAAGATGGCGCAGCGTCCATCTCTTCCCATGGCATTGATGTAGTGCCGGATCCTGTCGATGATGGTTTCGGGCGGCCCGTTTCTCAGCAAAACGGCGTCCACCCCGGCGGTGATATGGGCGTTTTGACTCTGGGCAAACCGCTTGATTCGTTCAGGGCCCAGTTTATGCAAATCCGGATCGAGAACACTTAGAAACCCCGGAGAGGCTTTGAGTTTTTGACTCATGAACCGTTCCGGATCCCGGGATTTTGCATCTCCCCAGTTACCCCGGGTGACCAGTTTCCCCCCAACGGTTTTTCGCAGACGTTCCGTGTAAGGGATCACGAATTCGTCCATCATGTCCAGGGTGATCAACGGCGGGGAGGCCCAGGCATCGCTTCCGTCGGCAAGCAGGCCGAGGTTGCCCGATTCGCTTCTCATGGCTCCGATGAAAGGGGCGATGACCCGGTCGCAGAGAAATTCGAGAAGCCTATGGGCAAAATCAGGATCGGTGAGCATGTCCATGGCGAAATTTTCGTAACCTCTCACATTGACCGCAAGGCTGAAGGGCGCGCAAAAGTAAATCTTTGCTGGCTTTCCGGTCATCTTTATGTAATGTTTGTTCACCTGATGCACCCATGGCATTCGGCCCGATCGAAAAGGATCGGGTATCCGGATGCGCTCGAGGTCCGAAGGTTCCTTGATCAGCGGGTCGGTCCGCACGACATCGGGTATCCCCTCCTCGGGGAAAAGAATTTTCTGGCCCATGGCTTCGGCCTCGATATTGTAGACATCCCAGGTGTTGTTCGGGGCGTCGAATCCGTAGTATTCGCTGACGAGCAACTGGGTTCGCGCAAAGGCGAGTGGGTCCGTGAAAAAGCGGGGGCAAGGTATTCCGGCCAATCTGGCGGAATGATCGTTGCACTGAGCAGCAATCAAAATATGGCGGGTTTGACTGGATTCGGGCATGGGGCTTCCTCCTGATGTGGACAATTTCGTTTTTCCGGGTCGGTTCGTCTTGCACCCGAGCAAAGGCATTATTGGTAACCCTTTTTCCAGGGAAAGGAAAGGTCGATGAAACTCTCCAGAGACGAAATTGTAAAAACCATGACGGACTGGGAAATCAAGTGGAACGATCACGACATCGATGGCGTAATAAAACCCTTCCATGACAATGTCCTTTTCGAGCACTGGCATGGCGCAAGGGTCAGCGGGAAAAAAGCGCTTTACGACGCCTGGGCCCCATGGTTCGCTGCCCATGGGGGGTTTCGATTCACCACTGAAGATCTCTTCGTAGACGAAACCGCCCAGAAGGTTCTGTACCGCTGGACTTTCGAGTGGCCCTCCCTCGAAAAAGGGTGCGAGGGGAGACCTGAAAAAAGGCGCGGCGTGGATGTAATCCGCTTTCAGGACGGAAAGATCATCGAAAAACTGACCTATTCCAAGACGACCCTGGAAATCGATGGCCAAAGGATCCGCCTTGGGCCTCCATCACGATAGAAATGCGGCCCACCGCCCAGCCGTGCCACAATGGATATTATTCGATTTTCCAACGGTACAGGTTTCCGTTCAATATTTCGGGGTGAGATCCTTGCCACCCATGTCTTTGGGCGTTTAAAACGCCGCTTTTAACCGATTTCCAACTGTGACACTCGGAATTGAGGATCCCTGTACTTTCCGGTAAATCCAGCCGAAGCCCGGTCAAATGAGCGATGCTGGGCCCGAAATCGTACCTTTCCGCATTCAGAATGCCCTCATCGGACTTTTGGGCCATCACGGGTAACATTGCCGAAACTTTCCCGTCGGAATCCAGGATTACCGGCTTGCCTCCGGGAGCTATGCCCAGAGCCGTTTTCAGACGCTCAAAAAATCGACCCATATCTACCTCCTTTTCTCAATAGTTTATCAACAGGACGGTTTTTGAAAAAAACCGTCCTCTCTTGAATCAGGATCTGACAGGTTCCGGGAGGAGAGTCGCGATCAGCAGGATCCTGGCACAGGCGGTTCTGGGCTTTTCCCGGATTCCTTTGTTTTATCTACGCATACAGTTAGAGCGCGGAAAACCCGATACTGCATCTCCCGGTCCGGCTGGCGCCCCAAAACCTCCTTGTAGAGTTCCATGGCCTCGGCCCATCGCTTCATGGACATGAGACAATCAGCGATTTCCATGCAGCAGTGCCGCCTCGCGGCCGGGTTCCGGTTCATGGAGGATTGAAATTTTTCCATTTCCCCTTTGCGATAACCAAGTCTGAGTGGAGATATTGCAGTCTTTTCCCGCCCGACAGACATATACGGGGATACCCAGCCGGCCTGAATCGCTTCTCAGGATGTCGCGAATCAGCTGGAGTTGAATCTCCTGGAATTTTTCCTTTACCCGACGCACGGTCTCTGCCGGGGGCACCGCCTTGTCCAGACCCTTTGTATGCCCTTTGGGGACAGATCTCAGAAAAATTTCGGATCGAAAAGTGTTTCCGGCGGTTTCCATGATTTTTCCGTTTTTTCGGCCTTACAGTGTTTTGCAGACGGCACCCCAGTCCACAAGGATTTTTGCCGCCGTGATCCAGAGATGGGGTGTGTCGAACACAGGAACGCCGATCTCTTCGATGGCCCGGGATATCTTCCGGGTGAAGGGCCCTCCGGTGGCGCCGCAGAGGATCGGTTTTTGCGACTTTTTGTTGATCCGGTCGAGCACGTCCACGATCCCCTCGTCCAGCGGGGTATCCTGCAAGACGAACCAGTTCATGATGACGTCCACTCCGGGGTCTTCGAGGAGGGTTTCCATGGCGAACCGGTAATCGTCTGAGGTGGCCGAACCGGTCACATCCACCGGGTTTTTGCTGATGTAGAAGGCCGGGAAATGGGCTTCCATCGTCTTTACGGATTCGGGTTCAAGAACGGCGATTTCAAGGGCATAAGGGTCGAAGAGGTCGATGGCGTTGACCATGGGTCCGGCGCCGTTGCCGATCATGGATATTTTCGGCCCCGCAGCAGGCGGCTGCATGGACAGCGCCTTTGAAGCGGCAAAGAGAGCTTCGAAGGAATCGACCGCGAGGATTCCCGACTGTTTGAAAGCCCCTCGATACACGGCGTATGTGCCTCCATAGGCTCCGGTATGGGACTGGGCGGCCATGGCGGCCCGGGTTGTCCGGCCGGACTTGTATATCACGATCGGTTTTTTGTGGGCTTCAATCAGCCGGCGGGCCGTTTGAACGAACTTTCGCCCGTCTCCCAATCCTTCGGCATAGGCGGCGATCACAGCCGTGTGGGGATCCGGGGCAAGATAGGCGATCATATCGGCTTCATCCACATCCGCCCGGTTTCCATAGGAAATCATTTTGTTGATGCCCACCACTTCGCAGGCTTCCAAAAAACTGCACCCATGGGTCCCGCTCTGGGTGATAAAGGAGATGTTGCCCGGTTTTGGGCGCATCAGGCGTTCGTGGGTCTGGAAGAAGGCATCGAAGCGGTTGTACCCGTTGAAGCAGCCGATGCAGTTTGGACCGATCACACGGATACCATAAGTACGGGCTTTTTGCTGGATTTCCCTTTCCAGGGAGGCCAGTTCCCCGCCCAGTTCCTTGCCGCCTCCGGAGATGATCAGCATGGCCGGTATCTCGAGTTCCCGGCATTGTTCGAGAAGGTCCGGAACCAGGGCAAGCCCCACAACCACCACCAAAAGATCCACTTTTTCGGGGACATCCCTCAGCGTTTCATAACTTTTAAGACCGAAAATTTCCTTTCCTCCCCGGGTCACTGGAAAGACTTTTCCCTTGTAGTGATGGTTGATCAGGCTGTCGGCCACCACATAACCGATTTTTCCGGTGGCGCTGGATGCACCGATGAGCGCTACCTTCTCCGGTTCAAAAAACTTGTCCAGATGGGCGATTGAGGGTTTTTCCTCCTGGATTCCGCTCTCTGACGGGGTTTTGGAAAGAACGATCTTGGCGTCCACGGCCACTGCATCGTCCTGGGTCAAAAGGACGGGGTTGAAGTCCATGGAATCGTACAGGCCTGCTGCATCCATCCCCAGCCTTGCGATATCGAGCAGGGTCCGGATCAGCGCTTCTTCGTTCAGGGGAGGCCTTCCCCGGAAGCCCCGCAAAAGAACCTTTCCGTTGAGTTCTTCCACCATTTCCTTGAGATCGCTTCGGCTTACCGGAAGTACCCGGAAGGTCACATCATCGAGCAGATGAATGAGCACCCCTCCGGTACCCAGCATGATTACCGGTCCAAAATGGGGGTCGTTCTGCAGGCCTGCGATGAGTTCAGTGCCGTTGAGCACCATTTTTTCCACCAGGAGTCCCTCGGTTTTCACTTTCCGTTCGGAAAAGGAGGACTGGATTTCCCTGCAGGCCGTTTCCACCGCCGAGGCAGACCGTAAATCCAGCGCTACGGCTTGCAACTCGGTTTTATGAAGAATTTCCGATGAAACCCCTTTGACCACAACCGGAAACCCTACGCTTTCAGCAAACCGGACCGCCTCACGAACGGTTTCCACAAGGACGCCCCGGGGAACCGAAACGCCGTATCCTTGGATAATCCGTTTGGATTCATGTTCGGGAACCGTTACGGCTCCCTTCAATCGATAGGCCTCACAAAGAGATCTTACTTCAGACTTTTCCATGTCTTCCTCCATCTTTTGGGTAGGAATCGAACCGCAGTTGCATCTTGAAGAGCCCGGAGCGCATCCGGACGAATCACCCGAGACAAGCCGGGCCGGAGACCTGGACAGGCCTCATGAACCATGGCTCCGGCAATCGGGCCGTATGTTTTCCAATGTTCAGGGGTCGACGGGAAGGAACCGCGGAAAAAGGACCCATCACTTTATTACATCAACGTCTCTACGTTGTCAATACGGCAAAACCACCAACTTTATGCTTTACCTTTTCGGCGATTGTGGTATAAAAAGCGAAATACTTGCGACCTTCCAATTGGGTTGTCAAACCATCTTGCTCAACCTGACGTAAAAAAACATGAGAGGTGAAACCATGAACTGGAACGATCTGGAAGTCCATCATATCGGAATCGTCGTAGAAGATATCGAAACGGCTAAAAAAGCCTACGAAGAAGTCTTCGGCCTTGAAGTGGTGCAAGTATTCGACGTGAAGGCTTTTGCTGCAAAGGTAGCATTTTTGTTCGTGAAAAACACCTATATTGAACTGGTGCAGCCCAACAATGCCGAGGATGGTCTCGGAAAATTTTTAAAGCGCGGCGGAGGCATGCACCATATCTGCTACGAGGTGGATAACATCGATCGGTTCTTTGAAGAGGTGAAAAAGAAGAATGTGCGCTCTCTCACTCAAAAACCCGAATGGACGCCCTGCTTTGAAAAGGTTCTTTTTCTCCACCCCAAAGACACGGGCAATATATTGATCGAAGTGGTCGAAAAGGCAACCTGCAAGCTGCCGGGCTGCAAGTATTGATTCGATACCGGAAGAAGGCTCAAATGGCGCGTTCTTTTACCTTTTCCAATATGGCTTCCATGACGGCGCCCGCTTTATTATGGATGACCGCATCCGCGATGGCGTCCATATCGGTGGAAGTGTAGTTGATGATCACCAGGCGTGCCCCGGAACGCTTTGCGACAAGGGGCATGCCTGCCGCCGGGTAGACCACGAGTGAAGATCCCACCACGATGAAAAGGTCGCATTCCCGGCTGCATTGTTCGGCTCTGCGCATCTCCGCAGGGGGCATGGCTTCTCCGAAGGAAACCGTTGCGGCCTTGAGCAGACCTCCGCATTTTTCACAGTGCGGGTCTTCCTCCCCCTGGTCGATGCGCTTGAGGACTTCCCCAAGGGGGAGCCGGTCGTCGCAGCTCAAACACTTTGCGTTTTTGACTGTGCCGTGAAGCTCGACGATTTTTTCCTCCGAGTTTCCGGCTACATGGTGGAGGCCATCGATATTCTGGGTGATCACGCATGAGAGTTTTCCGATTCTTTCCAGTTCCGCTATGGCGTAATGGGCCGGATTCGGTCGATAATCCGCGGAAAACATTTCTTTGCGAAGCCGCCAGTTTCGTTTTCGCGCTTCCCTGTCTGAGACGAAACGCTGAATGGTAAAATCTTCCGGATCGTAGCGGGCCCAGATCCCATCGGGGCTCCGAAAATCCGGAATGCCCGACTCGGTGCTCACGCCGGCTCCGGTAAAAACGACTACTTTTGGGGACTCGTGGATAAAAAGGGCCACTTTTTCTATGAGGTTTTCCAAGGGCTTCTCCTTACGCAGGTCGGGTAGTGAAGGACTCCAACGGCAGAACGCTTATTGGTTACCCGGAACCTGTTTCATTGTCAAGACTGCCCTGTCCGTTATCGGCGGCAAGAAATTCCAACCTGCCAAATGTTAACGATTTTTTACACGGTTTCATAGTATACGGGGGACAATTAAAAATCAAGCCATGTTTTCCACGGTTCGCTGCTTTGGAAACTCATGGGGTCGAATATGGAGATCTGTTGGAGGGGATTAATCTCTTGACATTCGGGACCTCCTATCCTATTAGTTCAGTTGGGTTCACTGTTTTCCAGCGACTACATTCCGTTGGTTGCGTGGTCCCGCCGGAACTGCGGGTTTCGGGGAGGATGATCTGCCGGGTAAATGTTCAAGCAGGGTGGTTTGTAGAGGGAACTCTTTCTCTAACAGCATAATTCAGGTGGTTTGATGAGAGCAGGGGAACAAGAGGAAATGGAAGGCAAGCAAAAGGTTCTTTCCGATTTTTTTCAATCGGATACGGAAAAAATCCATCTGATCGTCGGATCCGATGAGTTTCATCTATACAACTTCCAGGATGCGGTTCAATCCCTGGCCGTCCAAAAACAGGAGCATCGGGTATTTCGTTACGAAATCCGGGAAAAGGAACATTCCAGGCATTTTCTGTTTCGCTGGCTTTGGGAAACCGTACACGGGCAAGGGTACCTGGGTTTCGGGACCTGGCCTGAGGCTGTCGGCAACGATCCTCATCTGCTGATACAATTGCTGTTGTTGGCGAAAAAGGACATTCGGCCCCTTGAAATCCGCTTTCTGGAGGCCATTCGTTTCATTTCCAGAAAACTCGAGCCCGATCAGCGGTTGATTCTGTCTATCGTACCGCGAACAGACCTTCAGGATCCGGTCATCGTCGATTTTTTCCGGTTTCTGCTCCGGATGCTTCCCTCAAAGACCAAACTGCTGATCGGTCAGATGAGCAAGGACGTTCTTGCCATGCAGGCGGACTTTTCTCCTTCCAACCGTCTGATGGTGGAGGAAGACGGCGACAAGGGCGCCCAGCGCGTCTCAGAACACTACGCCGCCATCGCCCGCAAGGGGGGCCCGGAAGTGGGTATCATGGAGGTGTTGACCTGTCTGGTGCATCCGGTAAATCTGGATTGCCTTTCTGCGGTGATAGGGAAGCCTGTGGATGTCCTGAAGAATATTCTTCTGTCCCCGGACCTCAGTGAGCTGGTAGAACCTGTGGGCGGGGATTTTTTCCGGTTGAGATACCCGCGTTTGACTTTGCCGACCCAGACCGAAGAAAAGCCTTGTGATTCCATCATCCATGCTGCCGTAAATGCTTTCGAGAAATTTCTTTCGGACGGGGAAAGCTCTTATCCTTTCGCCCTTTACCATTCCCAGGGTTTATTCCGGCTGGAGGACCCGGAAGTTGTCGCTTCGCAGACCCTGGCCTGGTGGCGTCTCAAGATGGATATGGGGGCGGGAGAGATCTGTGAAGAGGAACTGGCCCGTGCCGTGAAACTGATGGGTGAAGACAGCGACAATCAGAGGGTCGATCTGCTTCTTGCCCAGGCGGAAGTCCGGGAAGGCGCCAACCGGAATCGTCAGGCGCTGGAAGTACTTGACCCTGCAGTCGAGTTGTTGAGAAGAAGTGGAAGAACCCCGCAGTTGCAGCTTGCGCTGGAGTTAAAGGGAAGGGCTTTGTTTTCCCTCAGGGAGATGGAAAGCGCCGGAAAAGCCCTGGATGCGTCTTTAGATCTGGCCAGAGGAATGGGGAAGATCGACCTTGTGGCCGACCTGTGCAGCCAGCTGGGATATTTGTACTTCTCACGGACAATGCTTCAGGAAGCCGAACAATTCTACCGCGAATCCCTCGAAGGATACCGGAGGTATTCCGAAGAAGACGAGCGGGGGGGAAAAAAAGGCGAGGCGGCCCAGTGGTCCAACCTGGGGCATACCTTCTATGCCCGGGGAGATTTTAAAAAGGCGGCCGAGTACCATCGAAAGGCCCTGGATCTGTTCGAATCCGTTGGAGACCGTGCAGCTGCAGCCAACCAGTGGGGGTGTCTCGGTCACACGTTTTTCGGTGAAGCGAAATTCGAGGAAGCCATCGAGGCCTATGAACGGGCGGGGCAACTGGAAGAGGAATTGGGAGAACCCCGAAAGGCGGCCCAGCGACTGGCCAGCGTCGGCCATTCCCTCTATGCCCAGAGAAAGGTGGATCTTGCGATTCAGTCCTTCAAAGGGGCCCTGGAGCGATACCGGGACCTGGGAGATCCGGAGGGGGAAGCCGCCCAAATTTCCAATCTCGGGATGGTTTTCGGTGACAGCGGCGAGTATGATTCAGCCGTTGCCCAGTTCGAACAGGCCGCTCGGATTTACCGGGACCTGGGAGATCCCCTCAATGAAGCCGCCCAGATCCTCCGTCAGGGTCACACTCGACGTGCGCAGAAGCGGTATGAAGAAGCCGAAGGTCTCTACGGGAGCGTCCTTGAACGTTACAAGGGGTTGGGCTACCGCCTGGGAGAGGGTTCCATCGAACTCGACCTTGGACAGATGTACTCGGAAAAGAAGGAATGGGACAGAGCCATCGATTGCTTCGATAGGGCCAAAAGCATCTACGGCAAGCTTGGAGAGAGGGAGAAAGAATCATTGTGCCTTGCCCTGATCGGGTATGCGGAACAGGCCGGAGGGAAGCTGGATGCCGCCCTGGATTCGTTTCGAAAGGCTTTGGAGCTTTACCGGGATGGAGGAAATGATCTGGCCGTTTTCAACGTGGTTTCCCAGATGGGCTTGCTGGAGTTTCAGCGCAAGAATTACGAGGAAGCCGAACGGCTCTATAAGGAGGCCCTGGAGGGGTTCCGGAAAAAGGAGAACGCAGAAGGAGAAGCCAACCTTCTTTCCAACCTGGCCACGATGTATTATCAGACCGGTCGAATGGAAGAGGCTCGGGAAACCTACGAAAAGGCTCTTGGGCTTCTGAGGCGCCTGAATCATTTGCCAGGTCTTGCCGGTGTCCTGAAAAACATGAGCTACGTATACGAAAAAGAAGAAAAGTTGAGTGAGGCGCATGCACAGCTTAGAGAAGCTTCGGAAATTTACCGAGGCCTGGGTATGGAAAATGAAGTAGAGGCCATTGCGAAGCGTATGAGTGAACTGAACCGGAGAGCCGCGGCCTCCATCGAAAAAATGCGTGCGGAACTCTTTCCCGGGTTGTCCGGAGAAAAGTCTGGAAAGAAAAAAGACAGAGTCGGTCGAAACGATGCCTGCCCGTGCGGGAGCGGGAAAAAGTTCAAAAAATGCTGCGGTGAATGAGCAACGCCTATCGTCCGATGTACCCGGTCGATGTAAAAAACTACCGTTGAATAACAAAGCGGTCATGTTCCCAGGAGGCAACCGTGGAAAAAGATCATGTGCACGGAATCGTGAAGCAAGTCGTCAATATAACCGATGAAGACTGGGTGACGTTTCGGAAGGGCAGTTCCGGCGTTTATAGATTCTTCAGCCGGATAGACGACATCGTGAAACACCGGATCGTGGCAGAGGTGATCGATTCCCGGTACTGCGCCGCCGGGATCCGAAAGGGGCAGCAGATCGTCATCGAAGGCGGGGCCCTGGTTCCCGGTAAATCCACCGCTCCACTGTGCATGCGGGCCATCGGGCCGCTTACGGGTTTTGTAAACACGATCCTGGAGATGATCGCAGCAGGGCAGGATCCCAATGACCGTGTGTTCATGACGGCCGAGTGCCTTGATCCCGGTCTGGAGGCCGGGGGGCTGGGAAAGGTAAAATTTCGAGTCAGGGTGGAGAAGATATAACGATTTGTCCCGTAATCTGAAAACAAAAGGAGGAAAGGGATGAAAATCGTACTGATCGGTCAGGCTGTTTTCGGAGCCAAAGTTTTCGAAACCCTGATGGAAAAAGGGGAAAACGTGGCTGCGGTCTACACCCCTGAGGAAAAACCGGGCAGTCGCCCCGATCCGCTCAAGGAAGCCGCGGTTTCCAAAAGCATTCCAGTCTTTCAACCGGCTACATACAAGGACGACAAGGTGTTTTCAGAGTACAAAGACCTGAAACCGACCTTGACAATCATGGCCTTTGTCACCGACATTATCCCTGCCCGGTTTTTAGATGCGGCCACACGCGGGGCCATCTGCTATCATCCTTCCATCCTGCCCCGGCATCGCGGTGCAAGCGCCATCAACTGGGCGGTGATGATGGGGGATACGAAAACCGGTTTGACCATTTTCTGGCCTGACGGCGGCATTGACACAGGACCGATTCTTCTTCAAAAGGAGATCGAAATCGGCACTGACGATACCACCGGTTCTCTTTATTTCAACCACTTGTTCCCCATGGGGGTCGATGCGATTCTCGAATCCGTGGCCTTGATCCGGGAGGGAAGGGCGCCCCGAATTCCTCAGGAAAAAGCCGGCGCCACCTATGAACCTCCCTGTGACGACCGGGTGGCAAAAATAGACTGGAATAAACAGGCTTGGGACCTTCACAATTTTGTCCGCGGCTGCGATCCCCAACCCGGGGCCTTCACCTGGTTCAAAGGAGAAAGAGTCCGGTTTTTGGGATCGAAACTGTTGAAAGAAACGAGTGCCGCGCCCCCGGGGACCATTTTTCGCATCGATGATCAGGGAATCGGCGTGGCCGCTGTCCAGGGCAGTCTCGTGGTGGGTAAAATCAAGCCCGAAAAAGGCGGAAAAGTCTCCGGATCCGAATTTGCCGCCGGGCAAGGGATGAAGGAAGGGGACCGGTTTGAGACGTTGAAATAAGTCATAGATCTTCAAGGGATTTGAGATATGTTATTGTTCGACATCACAGGGGAGCAAAGGAGGGGAAAATGAGTGTTGCAATAATCCGATGGACGGGTCCCGAATCGGTTGGCCGGGCTATGGATGCCGTAGGGGCATGGGAATCCTTCAAACCTGGAATGGATGTATTCATTAAACCGAACATCGTGATGGCCGGCTCGCCGAAAATGCCTCCAAAGGGGATTACCACCTCTCCGGAGGTGGTGGAAGCCATCCTGCACCTGGTCAGGCAAAAGGGCGCCGGGACGGTGCGCATAGGCGATGGCTCTATCCATCTTCCCTCCCTGAAGTTGGACACCCGGGCCGCATTCCGGTGGAGCGGCATGGAGGATCTTTCCCAAAGGGAGAAGGTGCCCCTGGTGGATCTCAATGAAGGACCCTTTCGGACCTTTTCTCTTTCCGACGGAACGGAGATCGAAATTGCCGCAGCCGTGCTGGAAGCCGATTTCGTCATCAACGTTCCGGTGTTGAAAACCCACAACCAGACGGTCACCACCGTATGTCTGAAAAACCTCAAGGGATGCCTTTCCATGGACTCCAAAAAAAAGTGCCACAGGGAAACGAACCTCAACCGTGCCGTAGCGGAGTTCAATTTGCACATCCCATGCCATGTGAATGTCGTCGACGCCCTTACGGCTACCGAAATCGGCCCAACACCGACCGGACGCAGTGACCAGGTTAGGGAAATGGGTCTGATCCTGGCCGGCAAAGACCGGCTTGAATGCGATGTCGTGGGCAGCTCTCTGCTGGGCTACCCTGCCGAAGAGGTACCCCATATCGTTCATTACGGAGCGCTTACCGGCAAAAGTCTGAAAATGGAAGATATCCGGATCATCGGTGAAGATCCTTCCCGGTACAGAGTGCATCTGCAATACAGCTCCCAATGGCTGGAAGACCTCATGGAAAAATTCTCCGTCAGCGGGATGGAAATGCCGTCCTACGGCCTGTCACTTTGTTCTGCATGCGGTTTCAACCTCTGGGCCGGTCTGATGACCTTTTGCAAGACGCACCAGGGCAAAAACATCGACGATGCGGAACTGCTGGCCGGCAAAAACGCGACTCCCGGGGGGAAAGCGCGCCATTCGGTTCTTCTTGGAAAATGCGCCATCAAGAAGCACAAAAAGATGAAAGATGCTATAAAGATCCCCGGCTGTCCGCCGGACCCTGGCAAGGTGTTGGAGATCATGACCAAAGCGCTGATCACCGGCAGTTGAAAAACAGGCGCAAGGATCGCTTCGCTTGAGAGACGCTAGGGGAGGTGGTACCGATGGGTTTGGTGTTGTTTGAAAAAGATGGGCCGGTCCTGAGGGTTTCTTTGAACCGGCCGGCGGTTCTAAACGCCGTCAACAGGGGAGTATTGGGGGAACTTCAGTCGGGTCTCGATTCGTTTGGAAAAGACGATGGAATCAGGGCCCTAATGCTCTTTGGTCAGGGCGGGTGCTTTGCCTCCGGAGCCGACATCAAGGAACTTGCCGGTCTCGACGAGACGGGAATCCGGGATTTCCACCGGCTTCGGGAAAAAACCTTTTCACTTCTGGAAGGTTTCCCCTGTCCCACCCTTGCGGTAATCGAAGGATACGCCCTGGGCACAGGCCTTGAACTGGCCTTAAGTTGCGATTTCCGGATCTCTGCAGAAAACGCTCAACTGGGGATACCCTCGGCCAAGCTGGGAATCGTGGAAAGTTATGAATACATCGCCCGTCTGGTTCGTGCGGTAGGCCCTTTCCATGCCCGAAAGCTTCTGGTTACCGCGGAACGCATCAATGCCGGTACGGCAATGGGCATCGGGCTGGTGGAAGAGGCAGTGGCTTCAGAACAGCTTTTTGAACGCGCAGAATCGATCCTTTCGGCCATCTGCCGAAACTCTCCCTACGCCGTGAAGCATTCAAAAAGGCTTGTGGAGATGTGCGTAAAAGACCCCAATCTGTTTTATGTCGCAGACACGGCCCTTCCTATGGTGAAATCCCTCGGTTATGCGGATTTCAAAGAGGGAACCAGCGCCTTTATGGAGAAACGGCAGGCGGAATTTCAGTAGTGTTCCAGCAGTTCATTCCCAGATGAGTTTTACGCCGTCGGCACACTCGGCGAACTGGAATTCAAAGGACTTCCAGAAGTCT
>MICJ01000085.1:0-2236 GCA_001830835.1 Syntrophobacterales bacterium GWC2_56_13
GCCGCCTCGCTCAGAAACAGGAGATATACTTCCCAGTCCGCCGCCCCAAGCGCCTTCGTCAAGCCGATCTCCCGGGCGCGTTCCATGATGGTGGCAACCATGAGGGAGGAGATGCCCAATCCTGAGGCAATAAAGGCTGCAAGCGTCACCACGAGCATCAGGAGCTGGATCTTATTGATTACCGCGCCCTCGCCGGTCGCCACCTGCCATATGGGGCGGGCCGTAACGTTCGGGATTGCCTCTTCTATTTGATGGGTTATGGAACTTACATAGGCCGTGCAATACCAGCGGTCATACTCCAATAAATTGAGGGCATCGGAACTTTGCCTTGCCTTCCTGGACAGCTTATCTTCCGGAACGGTCAGGGCGCTCACGCTGACCGATTGCACTTTTCCCTCCAACCTAGCCAGCTTCTGCACTGCCGGCAGGGGGGCGAGGAGGGCGGCCTCCTCCGGCCCCCCTGTGCTGAGGATGCCTTTGATCGCAAAGACCTCCTCCCGCCCATTCGCTCCCGCAATCATCACCCTGATTCGCTCGCCCACCTTCAGATTCAGCTTCCGGCCCAGGGCTGCACCGGCAAGGATACCGACCTGGTCACTATCAGCGGGCCATTCGCCCTGGACCTGCCAATAGGGATTGATTACCCTTACCCCGGTGCGAAATTCTTCGTCTCCGGCCAGGGATACCGGCTTATCGAAATTTGTCCCCACCAGGGGAATAGTTTTCTTTCCCCGGCCTGCTATTGCGGCCCTTACCTTTAAAAAAGGGGCAAACCCGACGATATTGTTATGCCAGAATATTTCCTTGATCTTCGGCAGGTCTGCTTCTTCGATGAAAACCTGCCCCTCCAGCGGGTTGTAATAGGTCCCGCCGATCTCAAGGGATATGCTCTCGCTTTTCGGCACGATATTTATATTTGCGCCATATGATTTCAATTCCTTCGCCATCTTGTCACCCACATCGATCGATATGTTCATCAACGCGGTAATAAGGCTCGCTGCCAGCACGATGGTTGCCGTGGCCAGGGCCTTCCTCCGCCAGCCTCTTACAAAGGATTGTCTGAGCATGAGGAAAAACATAGCGGCTAACTCCTCCCTTTTTTTATTTTATCGCTATCACCTCTGAAAAGTAGCGCGTCCCCTGATCAAGATCTACCGCGCGGATAACCACCTCTCCTCCTTCGATGCTATGCTGTAGGGGGATGGGATTGCACCCCCCTGCCTTGCCGATGGGCGGGATGAAGATCCTTACATTGCAGGCGAGACAGATGATCTCGTTTTTTTCCTGGATATAGCCCGTATCGCCGCACAACATGCAGGCGTCGTAAACAACGCCTATCCTGCTCTGTCCTCCCCGGGCGCGATTAATCAAGAAGAAGCGGACGACATGCCCGTCATCCGTCACAAAGGAATAGCGGTGGAGGTTCCCGTCCTTTACCTCGTCAATTTTGATTCTTACCAAGCGGCCAGCATCCGCCGTCAGGTTGACCGGCGGAGAAATCTTAGGCGGCCTCGACGCAGAGAGGTCGTAATAAGACAGGACGGCAAAAATGATGCCGACGGCTGCCAAGGCAGCTTTAAACCACCGCATCTCGAACAAGACCCGGCTGCGTGCTTTCCGTTGTGCCGCTTTTTGCATGCCTGCCAGCTCCTGCACCGCGACGACCTGCCGGCCGGCAAGGAAGAACAGGGCAAGGGCTGCGAGGAAGAGGAGCTGCATATAGGGAAAGAGGTATGAGTACTTGGCGACTTTTGCCACCAAAGAAAGGCGGACGCTGGTGACTTCGATCAATTCCAGCCGCATCAGCCCCAACAGGACCTCGGTACACCATTGGAGCGCTAACAGGGCGGACGCCCCTAAGATTAATCCCACCATAACGCCCCGGCCGCTTTTTCCGCCTAAGTGCGCGGTCAGGGGTATGAGCGCGGCCATAAGGAAAGCGCCGACCAGGATCCCGCCGCTGTTCAGGATCAGCTCCGTATTTAAAAGATCAGTGGCGGAAAGCGCCTGTTCGGCAACAAGCGCCAGAAAAGAGAAAACCGTTACGGCGGCTAAGGAGACCAGAAAAAGCAAGGCGGCCCCCCAGCCGATGCGGTAAAGGCTCCCGAATTTTCGCCCCGCCAGAAGGAGGATGCCCGCGTGGCAGAGGGCGGCCAGCATAGCTGCCCCAGAGAGAGAGGTCTGTGCCATGGTCAAGATCTCCTGAGAGCGCGCGACAAAATAGATAACTGTGCCG
>MICJ01000085.1:2251-9163 GCA_001830835.1 Syntrophobacterales bacterium GWC2_56_13
GGTTCTTCTCCCGTAAACCGGCAGCCACAGTGCCAGCAGCAGGCCCGTCAGCAAAGATACAGGGATAAACGCATGTATAAAATTAACCAGATACGTGATCATCCTCTTCTCTGTTCCCTTTTATTTATTTAAGCGGCAAGAACTTGAACGGATACTCCACCGTGAAGGGCTGGAACCACTTACCGACGCCGGTGGCCACATCCGTATGGCGGCCAAAGCCCTGTTTAGACGGGTTTTCGATGGTATAGACGACCTTGTAGTTTCCCGCCCCCATCATCTTGATATTGGCGCCATAGTGGGGGCCGTCCTTCGCCACCATGGGCATGAACGTGCCTGTCTTCGAGGCGCCGGTATCGAGATTCTCGATTTTGTAATCGACCTTCAGGTAAGGCATCCATTCTCCTGCGCCAAACCCGTTCGGATTCCCCTTGGCGGCATGAATATCCGCTTCGAGATGGATATCCGCCTGCGATGCAGGCAGGTCCATACCCCGCGGCTCCATGTCAATAGGTTTGAGATAGACGGCCGCAATCTTCATATAGTTGATTTCTTTTTCCGTGCCGATCGGATACTCTTTGATCCTCTCGGCGCCGCCCGCCAGCGGGGCAATGCCCGACAACAAGCCCAGTACGGTACAAATTGCCAATAATTTCTTCATGTAAAATCCTCCTTTGTTATTTGTTATTTTTCGGGACTATGCCCTCCGTCTTGCCATCAATGCAAGGGCTGCTATGGCGGCAAGGATGATAAGCAACTGGGGGACCAGGGTTTGCACATAAGGATACAGGCCGATGAATGGGACAGCGGGAGCCCATGAAATCAGGGACGGTTCAAACAGTTTTCCTTCGATAAGTTCCATCACCCCCTTGCCGGCAAACACAAAGGCCATGTAATAGAGAAGTGCGCCGGTGAAGAGAAAAAAGGGCCTGATGGGAAGCTTCACCGCACCGTAGCGCATGGCCAGATAAATTCCCACGAGCAGGATGCAGCCGATCACGAACCCTCCCCCTATGGCCGTCAAACCTGCCGCGGTGGAGTCGGAGACAAGGGCCTGATAGAAAAGCACCGTTTCCGCCCCTTCGCGGTAAACCGCCAGAAATGCCGCAAACCAGAGGGCCTTGAGCGAGTTGGAGGAAAGGGAATCGCCCACTTTACCTTGGATATAGGACACCCATTTCTGCGCCTCCGCCTTTGAGATCAGCCAGTAACTCACACTGAACAGCACCAACGAGGCAAGCAGCATGGCGCCCCCTTCCATTGCCTCCTGGCTGGCCGCCGACGTCTTAAAGACCCATTTCACCAGGACCGCCGTGACTGCGCTCAACGCGACGGCAATAAGACAGCCCTTGTAGATCACCTGGAGTTTGTCCCTGTTGCCGGTCTTCAGCAAATAGGCAATAATGGCCGTGATGATGAGGATGGCCTCTATCCCTTCACGGAGAATGATGGTGAGGGAATAGAAGAACAAGGCCAGGGGCGAATCCTTGCCTTTCCCGAGCATCTCGGTCGCCTTTTCGAAATCTTTCTTCATGGCGGCAAGGGCGTCATGCATTTTCCCCACAGGCACGCCGCCTTTCATCTGACCTACGATCACGCTGAAATGCCCTTCGAGCCAGGCCTTGAAATTTCCATCCCGCACGCCGATTTTCGCCTCCATGCCGCTCGCCTCGAAAATATCAAAGTAGGCCTCCTGCACAATGATGGCGGCGGCCTTCGTCTCCCCCTTTTCATAAAGGGCGATTGCCTTGTCGATCTCCTGAAAGAGGTCCGCCGTTACCTTCGACCAGTCCTTGGCAGGCATGGCGCTTGCCACGGACTTCCCCGCCTCCCTCTTAGATACGGCGCCTTCGACCACGGGCAGACCGGGCAGGTCCCCCCTTAATCCCTTTATCAGGCCGGCTATCTCAGCCTCGACCTTCTCCGGCGTATTCCCTCCCTGGATCAGGCTGGTGATTGCGGAGAAGCCGGAATTATTCTCAAAATCTTTCCGCTGTGAGACATGACGGCGGACAGCGGTTTCCAGAAGGCTGTTCTTGTAATCGTCAAACTGGGTTTGAATGACAAGCTCCGCCGCTTTTTTTGCCTGTCCCTGCCTGTAGGCCTCAAGGGCGCGTTCGAGATTGGCCTGGATATTGTCAAAAGCCTGCTGCCAGACAGGCGCAACACTCCTACTGCCCGCCTTACCCTCTGTACCTGGCATCTCATGTTTCGTCTCGTTTGCGGCTTCCGCTACCAGTTCGACCCCGCCTTCCAGTTCGGAAGTTACGGTCTTCAGTTGAGCCATAAAATCATTTATCCTTTTTTCCACTGCGGCCACAGGCTCTTTGCCCGTAATCATCTTGCGGATAGCGATGAACTCCTCCTCGAGTTCGTAACTTTTCTTTGCCGAGATATTGATGCGGATCGGGCCTTCCAGGTTCTCAAAGACCTCGAAATAGGCAGACTGGGCCTTCAATTTCGCCTCCTGGATGTCCCCCTTTTTGTAAAGGCGGAGGGCTTCATTAAAAAAGTCCCCGATTTCAGCGACCATCCCCTTGTAATTGAGTCCCTCTTTGGCATGTATAGGAGAGATTGACCCCGCAAAGGCAATTGCAAATAGGACAAGAACAACACCCGCCACTTCCAATCTTTGCACAAGTTTGATCATGTCTGCCTCTCTCTGAACCTGAATTATCGGGCCTTATCCCCTTTATTTCTCCCTAAGGGAGGAGGCGACGGCGCGCTATCGGATAGCCTTAGGGCTTTTCTGAATCCTTTTTGTCCGGTCGTAATTGAACACAAGCATGGCATAGCCGTAATCGATGTCCTTGTCGCTGCCGGAGGCGTCGCGGAAGAATTGGCCGGTGAAGAACCGGTCATAGCCGAGGATGAGGGAGAGATCCTTGTTCATCGTGTAGGTCAGGGTAAAATCGGTCTCCAGGCCAATATCACGGCTGATGCCGTCTTCCACGCTGTCGGCTACGAATTTGCGGCCCGTTGCGGTAAAGTTCAGGTTCCTCTTCACCCCCACGGGGATATCTATCCCCCACCCGAGGGTATAGACCTGCATGCCGCTGGCGTGGTGGCCCCCCACGTCAATGCCGGAAAGGTCTCCCACCACGCTCATATCGCCTACCAGAGATGTGTCGTTATTTGGATTCCGGAATTCCCCGGCAGAACTGATACCGTTGGCTGCGTCCTTGTCGCCGGAACCCAAAGCGACGCTCATGAAAATCTGGGTGTCGAAGTTGCGTACCTTGAACTCACCGGTAAGATCAACGTGCCCCCCATAGGCGTTTATATTGTCATTAGCGCCGGTATTCGGGTTGAAGAGCCTCCCGGTCTCGTAAACCGCCTCGTACTCCAGGCCAAAAATGCCGATCGCGCTGGTGCTGCGGAAGCCGTAAATATCCAGGCGTTCCCCCTCATGATGATCCTCCGACCCCGTGTCGCGAAAAAAGTAAGCCTCGATGGCGCTGTCTTCAGCAGGCGCATAGGTCAGGTACCCTCCTGCCAGATTCCCCTTGATCCCCTCGGACGAGGGAGGTGCGTATCTGCCAGCCAACAAATCAAGGCTGATATTTTTAAGAATGCTCCATTGCGGCTGCACCCTGAGCCGGACCGCGTCGAACGTCAGGCCGTTAAAAAATGTATCGGCGCCGAGGATGAAGCTGCTCCCGTAAACAAATTCCTGTCGTCCCGCTTTCAGGGCAACCCAACTTCTTCCGGTATATAGATCCTTATCGGGGCTCTTTGCCTCCACAAATCCCTGGTACAGGGAATATTCGTCCAAATGCTGGTTCCCGCCCACGTACCCGTATCCTTGCCCCTCAAAGTGGATATCGAGGTAGTTGTTGGGGTGCCAGTAAACATACGGCTTGACCCGGTAGAGGAAGCGCCCCTCGCTGTCGCCGGGCGTGTAGTTCGCATCGGGAAGCCGGAAGTTTCTCACCCCTTCACCCCGAAGAAAGCCGTTCACGCCGACCTTGTACCTGTAGAAAGGGGCTTCAGAGGGCTCGATCAGGGTCAGGATCTGATTGATACTCCACCTCATATTGCGGTAGGCGTCATGTTGTTCCAACTTACTCTCCAGACTGACCTGGAGGGTGCGGATACTCTCCAGGTCATCCAGTTGAATGCCCTGGGACCCTTCTTTATCGTACTTTTCAAGAACCTTGGCGAGGACCCCGATTAAACAATCGACCAGTTCCTCTTTGGTGCAGAACCTCCCTTCGGGAAGCTTCTTTTCCGCGGCGTATTTCTCCACCAACTCAGCTATTTGCTTGTAGGCCCAATGTTCGTTAGTTACTTGTTCCGGAATCTGCCGGTCATCGTCCTTTGCGCCGCTCCTGTCATCCGGCTGTTGCAATGCCCGTGCAACCGTTTTCTTCACCTCCTGGTTTTCCGGCATGGCGGCCGCACTGCCCGCCGCCATCAGCGAAATCATGAGCAAAACAAACAACTTCCTGAGCATCTTGCATTCCTCCTTTGCATAAAAGTTAGTGTAAGCTAATCATTATGATGAGTGTGAGCGAGCGCATAACATCTCACATACTAACTTGTCAAGATATATTTTTTATTAGTTTAAAGGTAACCATTGGTATCCGAGAAGCAGCTGCCGGCTTATCAATGGATATACGCCATATCCTCATCCAATTGGAGATGGTTAGTAGCCTCATTTCCGAGATAGAGGACGAGATGGAGATAGCCCTTGGAAGGATTACCCTATAGTTCAAAGTTGCTCTCCATAAAAGGATTTGGGGTGGTTTCCGTGGCAGGTCTCATAGGGGAGATAGGAGATTTTAGGCAGTTCAATACACAGCCAGAAATCATGAAGCTTGCCGGGCTCAACCTCTACGAGATAAGCTCCGGTAAGATGAAAGGGCAGCGGAGGATCTCAAAAAGAGGAAGGAGCCTGCTCCGGTAGATACTCTATTATGCGGCAATCCAGACCGTAAGAAAGAATGGCATCCTGCATGATTATTATACAAGGCTGAGCGATAGGGGAACGAAAAAGATGATGGCCTTCGTTGCGGTTTCCCGGAAGCTATTGAGAATCGTCTATGCGATTGTAAGGGATGACAGCGAATATTCAGTCAACTTTGATTCCATGAAAAGGCAGGTGATAAAAAAGGCTGCATAAGGTATTATAACATAGGCGGGGAGATTATTGGAGCTAGGTCACGTATCCTGGGGTTTGATAAGAACTTGCTTTTCACTCGAAAAGCATAGGGAAAAGTGCGTTGTGCGTCAAGAATATGACTGGATGTAGGCATCCCAGGGATATTTGGGATTTCGAAAGAGGATAAAAATGTTTCGTGATCGATGAAATCCAGAAGGTTCCGGAGCTGCTTGCCGTCATCCACCGGCTCATTGAGGAAAACCAGGGCTATACCTTCGTACTGACCGGTTCGAGGGCGCGAAAGCTCAAAGCTGCAGCAAGCACGCTTTCATCGTCGATGCTTCCCATAGAACTGTAGACCCCGTCAGGGTGGCGCCGGATTATTTATAGGTCGAGAAGTCCACTCCCCGCTTTCGGCCCCGTTCCTCGAACCGGGCGTTCTCGGTCAAGGGAGGCGGCGCCAGTTGAATTTTTTCACGCAGGGATGCGATTGTTCCGGCTATATCGCCGGCCATTGTGACGGCCGTCACCACGGCCACTCTGCGCGCCCCCTGAGAGAGCACCTGGTCGATGTTGGCGCCGGTGATCCCTCCCATGACGGTAAAGGGGATATCGAGACCCGCGGCGATCCCGGCGATCGCCTCCGGTCCCAGAAACCGTTTCACACCCTCCTTCGTCCGGGTGGGAAAGATCGGGCCGATGTTGACGTAATCCGCGCCTTCGCGCTGCGCCTTCAGGGCCTCCTCCCGGGAATGGGTGGAAATCCCGATGAGCAGATCAGGCGCAATGGCTCTCGCCGCCGCAAGGGGGAGATCCTCCTGCCCCAGGTGGACCCCGTCGGCTTCCACCGCCAACGCGATATCCACATGATCGTTAATGATGAGCAGCATCCCGGCATCCAGGGTGATCTCACGAAACCGGAGGGCCATCCGGTAAAGGTCTCCGGCGGTGCACTCCTTCTCCCTCAGCTGAATAATCCCGGCACCGCCGCGGATCGCCGCATCCAGAACCTCCAGATTCGACCTCCCCGCGGAATGACGTTCGCACGTGACCGGATAGAGATCCGTCTGCAGAAACTTTTGTTTTCTGATCTCCCTGTTCATTCACCCTCCTCCTCCCATCATCCGAATGATCTCTATCTTGTCCCCGTCGTGAATCATCTCTTTGGCCATTCCCTCCCTAAGAACAATCCGCAGATTTCTCTCCACCGCAACCGTTGCGGGATGAATCCCCAGAGCTTCCAAGAGATCGAGAACCGTGACGGGTCCATCCCAATGCCTTTTTTCTCCATTCACCTGAATTTCCATATTCGCCTCCAAGGAAAATCATCCGGTTAGATCTTTCGTTCATATTGAAGGGGGACCGCCTCCTTGATCCCTTTTTCTTCTGTCATCGAAACTTCCCCGGTGTGTCATGCGAAAGCCGAAGCCGCGTCCCACTCCTTCCAGACGGGTTCATACCCCGTGCGGCGGAGCGCCTCTGCCACCGCTCCGGGGGACCTTCCATCCGCCACCTCAAACTGGGCGCCCCCCTTGCCGGAACGGGCATAGCCTCCCGGTTCCGTGTGAGAACCGGCGCTCATGGTGGTAATCCCCAGCGGAATAAGGCCATCGCGAAGGGCGGGAAGTTCACGGGTGGAAAGGGTAAAACCCACGTCGGGCAGAAAGAGTCGCAGGGCGCAGATCAATTGGACCAGATGGCGATCGGCAACCGGAAAGCGGGGCTCATACCCACCCGCCGAAGAGCAGAGACGCGGGAAGGAGATCGCGAGCTGGGACTTCCAGCAGGTCCTCAGGAGGTGGCTCGCATGG
>MICJ01000085.1:9177-11237 GCA_001830835.1 Syntrophobacterales bacterium GWC2_56_13
CAGACGCCGGAATCCCGCCGCCCCTCCCCTCTCCGGGGTCTCCAGCCGCCAGCGATAATCGCTCTTCCTCCCCCCGGGATGAAACTCTCCGTAACTCGCCTCATCGTAGGTCTCCTGAAAGAGGGTCAGGCCGTCCACCCCCTGGCCGATGAGCTCCCGATACCGCTCTGCCGTCATCGGAAACATCTCGATCCCGATGGAGGAGAAATGGGGTCGCAGCCTTCCCAGCGCCCGTTTCATATACTCTTCGGTGATGACTTGCGGGGCTTCACCGGAGAGGAGAAGCACTGTGCGGAACCCCATCCGGCGTAAAGACTCCCCCTCCGTCCCGGCTTCTTCCGGAGTCAGAGTGAGGCGGGTAATGGTATTTCCGGCGTTGAAACCGCAGTAGACGCAGCGATTCGTGCAGACATTCGACAGGTAGAGGGGGGCGAACATCCCCATCACCCGGCCGAATCTCTGCAGGGTAAGCCGATGGGCTCTTTGGGCCATCTCCTCCAGGAAGGGTTCCGCCGCAGGGGATAAGAGGCTCATAAGATCGTCAAGCCCCGGTGTGCGGGCGGAAAGCGCCCGTTCCACATCTCCAACGCTGCGCCGTCCGATCTCCTTTTGGATCTCGCCCCAATCGTAAGAATGGATGACGTCATAAAAACTCATGGCATTACCTCAAAAAACCCGTAAGAGGACTGGACGCCTCGGCCGTTTTCCGCGGGCTGCCGAGACCGGCCAGGAAGGCCTCGCGTCCCGCCTCCACCCCTTTTTTGAACGCCCGGGCCATGGCTATAGGATCCCCGGCCACCGCCACCGCCGTATTAACCAGCACCGCATCGGCCCCCATCTCCATCGCCTCGGCCGCATGGGAAGGCGCCCCCAGACCCGCATCCACCACCACCGGCACATTTGCCTTTTCAATGATGATCTCAATCAACTCTCTCGTCTTCAAGCCCCGGTTGGATCCGATCGGAGAACCCAGAGGCATCACGGTGGCGGTACCGACGTCCTCCAGGCGCTTGGCCAGGACCGGATCGGCGTTGATATAGGGCAGAACGGTAAATCCTTCCCTGACCAGGATCTCGGCGGCCTTGAGCGTCTCTATCGGATCGGGCAGGAGGTAATGGGGATCTGGAGTGATCTCCAGTTTGACCCAGGGTTCACAGCCGGCGGCCCGGGCGAGCCGGGCCAGCCTGACGGCCTCCTCCGCATTCCTGGCGCCGGAGGTGTTGGGAAGAAGCAGATAGCGGCTGGTATCCACAGCACTCAGGATGCTGTCATGGGCATTGTCCAATTCCACTCTCCGCAGGGCCACCGTAACGATTTCCGTTCCCGAGGCGTTGAGAGCGCCTTTCATCACCCGGGCGGAGGAAAATTTGCCGGTGCCCAGCAGGAGGCGCGACCCAAAGGACCGTCCCGCGATGATCAACGGGGTATCCGCTTTCGTTTTCATGTTCACTTCTCCTTTCCGTTAATCCGTAGGCTGAAGATCAGCCCCTCTCCCGCACATTCCGCATCGCATTTCCCCCGGTAACGGAATTTCACGAAAATTCACGGCGAGTGCGTCCCCAAGCGAGCAGGCGGCGAGATAATAGAGGGCGGGACTCCCCAGGCCGCCCAGACCGACGATCAGAAAGCGGCTCCGGGACAGTTTGAGTTGACCCTCCTCGCCCACCTCCGGAATGTGGATATTGCGGGGATACAGCTCTCTCTCAAGTTCGGTGAGACAACCGCGGACCTCCGGCATAAAAAAACCGTCTCCTTTTGGGGGAAACGGTCATCGAATAAAGAGGAAATCGCAAAATGCGCGGATGATTCGTATGATTTGAACCGTTTCCCTACGCTGGCATTAACCAGATCAGGTAATTAGGGTTTTTTCTCAGCCCATAATAGCGAGCACCCCTAACGATTGCCGTGAAGCAATTTACGTACTATATACTCCCCCGGTTTCGGTTTGTCAAGATATTTAAGCAGACCATGATGTACATTGCCGTGATCCTCCTGGCGCCGCGCAAGATGCATCTGATGAACAACCTGATCCTCCGGGGATCTGGAAAAGGGACATGTCC
>MICJ01000085.1:11261-16382 GCA_001830835.1 Syntrophobacterales bacterium GWC2_56_13
AATTCCCCGGACATCAAAAGGCAGGGAATGGGGACCCTCAAGAATCTCAAGATCCGGCCTATTGAGGATCTCATCCTTATAGATTTCGGAAACCTCCACCTCATCCAGTTGGAGCGACTGGATGTAGGCATCCCAGGGATATTCGGGATTTCGAAAGAGGATAAAAATGTTTTGTGATCGACGAAATCCAGAAGGTTCCGGAGCTGCTTGCCGTCATCCACCGGCTCATTGAGGAAAACCAGGGCTATACCTTCGTACTGACCCGTTCGAGGGCGCGAAAGCTCAAAGCTGCCGCGAGTACCGATCATCGTCGCTGCCAGCATCGATGCTTCCCTTAGAACTGTAAACCCCGTCAGGGCGGCGCCGGATTATTTATAGGCCGAGAAGTCCACTCCCCGCTTTCGGCCCCGTTCCTCGAACCAGGCCTCTTCGGTCGCGGGAGGCGTCACCAATTCCTCCTTGCCTTTATGAACCAGCCGGACGGCCTCCGCGGGACAGGTGGTGATGCAAAGGCCGCAGCCGATGCAGCGATCATGGATGATCCGATAGGCATCCTCCCCTTCTTCGATGGCCCCCACCTGACAACGTTCGTCCAAACACAGCCCGCAGCTGATGCATTTGTCCGGATCGATCTCGGCATAGTAATGCGCATTGACGACCTCCGCAGCAGGTATGCCCAATTCATTGATCGAACGCAAGACCCCGCAGCAACATTTACAGCAATTGCAAATATAGAAGGGGCCATACTGCACATTGCCGCTCAGGTGCACAAGTCCTTCTTCTTCGGTCTTTTTCATCAGCTCATAGGCCTCGCTCTTGGAAATGACGCGCCCCAGCGGGGAGTTGTCGAAGATCCCGGGAATCGGGGCGATCGCGAGACACACCTGCAGGGGCCGGTCGCACGGTTTATCCAACAGGTCTTGCTCCTTCTTACAGATACAGTCGTTGACGAGAAAAGACTGGCCGTTCTCGATCACGGAGGAGACCTTCTCATAGGGCAGGGGCTCTTCCTTTTCCGAAATCTGTTCCTCGATAGGAAGTACCTGCATCAGTTGCGGCGTCGCGGAAAAGAACTGTCTTCCGAAGACCGGCCTGTACTCCTCATTCAATTCTGCCAACTCCCTGTCAAGGCGTCCAAGCTGAAATTCATAGATTCCAAAAACCCAGGGCAGCATCTTGAAGTATCTTGTCCTCCCCAGTTTGATCATAAAGAGCTGTCCCGATTTCGCCATGGAGATGAGCCTCTCCTTCAAACCTTCCAAAGGGCGTCCCGTGCGCTGAGCGATTTCCTCCACTGTCTCGAAGGTCAGCCTCAGGTTACAGAAAAGCTCGGCCTGCTCCGGGGTAAAAATCTTCTTGAGGAGCTTGATCTCCACACCGCTTTCCGTTGCAGAAAACCCGTTGGGCATGGTATCGAGCACCTTGGCCACTTTTTTGTAGATTGCATCATCCATATTCATCCTCCTGTAAGAATTACTTATTTTTTTCCCGCGATCATAAGGCCCCGGTCGCTTTTCGGCCCGTCCGGGATGGAAGTGACCGCCGCTCCGGACTGGCGAAAGGCCAAAAGGCCTGAGCCTTTACCGGGGAGGCGCCCCTCAGGCGTGCGCCTCGTCCCAGTTTCTTCCCGCGGCGATCTCCACCCGGAGGGGAACGCGGAGTTTCAGCACCCCCTCCATCTCTTCCCGGACGAGACTCATCAACGCCTCTCTCTCGGCCGCCGGCGCCTCGAAGACCAGTTCGTCGTGGACCTGCATAATCATCACGGACGAGAGGCCTTTCCCGTTAAGACGCCGGAAGATCCGGACCATCGCCACCTTGATGAGGTCCGCCGCCGTCCCCTGGATGGGGGCGTTGATCGCCATCCTCTCGGCGAACTGCCGGACGGCTGGCTGGGGGCTGTTGATTTCGGGGAGATATCTCCGCCGTCTGAGAAGCGTCGTCACATAACCCTCCCGCCGCGCCTGGGCGAGTAGGCCGTCGAGATAATCACGCACCTTCGCATATTTCTGGAAATAGCCGTCGATGTAGGCCTGGGCCAGCTTCTGGGTGATTCCAAGTTCCTTCGCAAGGCCGAAGGCGCTCATCCCGTAGAGGACGCCGAAATTGATCACCTTCGCCTGCCGCCGCATGTCGGGGTTGACCATCTCGGGAAAGACCCCGAAGATGTCGGAGGCGGTCCGGCTGTGGATGTCCTCGCCCGCAGCGAAGGCCGCGATCAGCGTCTCGTCGCCGGAGAAGTGGGCGAGAACCCGCAGTTCGATCTGGGAGTAATCGGCAGAGATGATCTTCCATCCCGGAGGCGCGATGAAGGCCTGGCGGATCCGCTTCCCCTCGAGGGTCCGGATGGGGATGTTCTGGAGGTTCGGGTTGCTGCTGGAGAGTCTCCCCGTCGCCGTCACCGTCTGGTTGTAGGAGGTGTGGACCCGCCCCGTCCGGGGGTGGACCATCTCCGGCAGAGCGTCGATGTAGGTCGATTTCAGCTTGACCATCCCCCGGTAGGCAAGGATCTCCGCAGGGAGTTCATGACTCCGGGCGAGCGAGGAGAGGACATCGACGTCGGTGGAGTAGCCATCCTTGGTCTTCCGACCTCGGGGCAAACCCAGCTTTTCGAAGAGGATCACCTGGAGCTGCTTGGGGGAGTTGATGTTGAATTTTTCTCCGGCCAGCCGGTGGATCTTCTCCTCCGAAAGGGCGAGGAGCTGCTCGATCTCCAGCGACATCGTCTTCAGGAGCGCGATGTCGAGGAGAACCCCCTTTTTCTCCATCGCGGCGAGGACCTCAATCAGCGGCATCTCCACATCGCGGAAAAGGTCTTCCTGACCCGCCGCGACGATCTTATCTGAAAGCTCCGCCGTAAGGGCCATCACGGCGTCGGCGCGCCGGCAGGCGTAGTCAGCCGCCTTCTCCGCGGAAATGGCTGCAAACGGCACGGCCTTTGCCCCGCTCCCGATGACATCCTTCGCGGCTGGGATCATGCGGCCGATGTGGTCCAGGGCCGTGTCGGCGAGTTCAAAACTATGTTTCGCAGGATTGAGGAGGTAGGAGGCGACCAGCGTGTCGCAGCCGAGGCCCCGGAGAGAAACGCCGCTTTCGGAAAGGACAATGAGGGAAATCTTCAGATCGTGGCCGTGCTTCGGCATCGACGGGTCAGCGAGAAAAGGGGCGAGGGCATTGAGCATCTCGCCGGCGGGAAGCGGCTGCGCACCCTCCTCGTGGGCGATGGGAATGTAAAACCCCTCGCCCGGCGAAGGCGAGACGGCCAGGCCGACGAGAGAGGCCCGCATCGCCTCCGCTGATGAGGTGACAGGATCGAGCGAGAAATCCCGGACCTGACCCAGCCGGACAACGAGCGCTTCGAGCTCCTCCGGCGTCCTGACGATCCGGTAGTCGCCGGCGGCCTGCTCCCCCTTGATCTTCAGCTCCTGGAGGAGCGACGAAAATTCGAACTCCTTGAAGAGCGCGATGAGGAGTTCGCGGTCCGGCTCCCGCCGGCGGCAGGCCTCGAGGTCGAAGGCGATCTCCGCGTCCGTCCGGATCTGTGCCAGTTCCCTGCTGAGCCTCGCCTGGTCGGCGTTCCGAAGGATCGCCTCGCGGGTCTTCAGATTGTGGATCTGCTCCGGATGGGCGAGGATCTCCTCGATCCCCCCGAACTGCTCGATCAGCCGGATCGCCCCCTTCGGCCCGATCCCGGGGACGCCGGGGATGTTGTCGGAGGCGTCCCCCATGAGGCCCAGGATCTCCACGACCTGCTCCGGCCCGACGCCGAAGCGCTCGTTCACGGCGGCAACATCGTAGGTCTTGTCCTTCATCGTGTCCACCATGACGATATCGCCGGAGACGAGCTGCATCAGGTCCTTGTCCCCGGAGACGATGACCACCTCCATCCCTTCCCCCGCGTGCCGGCGGGCGACGGTCCCGATGATGTCGTCGGCCTCGATCCCCTGCTGCTCCAGGACGGGGATGGAAAACCCCCGGACGACCTCCTTGACGTAGGGTATCTGGGGGATCAGGGTGTCGGGAGTCGCCCTCCTCGTCGCCTTGTAGTCCTCATAGGCCTCGTGACGGAAGGTGGGACCCTTGACGTCAAAGGCGACGGCGATGTAATCGGGCGCCTGGTCGCGCAGGAGCTTCATCAGCATGGTCGTGAAGCCGTAGATCGCATTCGTCGGGAACCCCTTCGAATTGGAGAGCTCCCGGATCGCGTAAAAGGCCCGGAACAGGTAATTGCTCCCGTCGACAAGGACAAGTTTGGGGCGCTTCTTTTCCTCCGTCATTTTTTATTCCCTTCGTTCAATCCTTCTTCAGACCTCGAAGCGGGCGTTGATCTTGAAGGTTCGGACGGCGCGGAGGCTCAGGATGTCGTCGATCCCGGTCTCCCGCTTGATCCTGGCCAGATCGGCGGCAAGCTCCTCTTCGCCAGGGACGATTAACGTAAACCAGATATTGTAGTCATTTTCCCGGCGGTAGTTGTGGGTCACCCCCGGGCAGGCGTTCACCACCGACACGAACGGCCGCACCTTGTCTTCCGGAACGCGGGCGGCGCATAGGGTGCTGGTAAAGCCCAATTTCCGGAGATCGAAGACGGCCCCGATCCGTCGGATGATCCCCTCCTCCTTCAGCCTCCCGACCCGCTCGCGGACTTCCAGCTCGCCGATTCCCAGGCGATCGGCCACCTCGGCAAACGGCGCCGCCGTGATCGGAAAATCCTCCTGGATGAGGTTCAAAAGCTTCTTGTCGGTATCGTCCATAAGCATTCCTGCTGTTTATTCTTCGACGTTTTTTTACAAGCGTCCCTGAAATTATTCTGCCCCCTTGCCCGGCCGGTAGATGCACAACGGCTCCTCGGCCAGATAATCCCCCGTCGCCTCGTACGCGCGCGCCCGGCAACCGCCGCAGACACGGATGAACTCGCAGTAGCCGCACTTACCCTCGTAAAGGCTGAGATCGCGGAGGTCACGGAAGATCTTCGAATCGTTCCAGATTTCCGCGAAACCCTTTTCGGCGACCTGACCGCAGTCCAGTTCCAGATAGCCGCAGGGCTGGACCTGCCCCGTGTGGGAGATGAAGCAGAAGGCGATCCCCCCCAGGCAGCCGCGCGTCATGGCGTGGAGGGGCTGG
>MICJ01000085.1:16433-34167 GCA_001830835.1 Syntrophobacterales bacterium GWC2_56_13
TGCCGCTGATGGAAGATCCGGTAGTAGTGAGGCGCGCAGGTCGCCTTGAGCTGGATCGCGCAGCCGAGCCACTCCTCGTAGAACCAGTTTAGCGTCTCCTCGTAGGCGGAGGCCGTGATCGCCTGATCGCCCATCTCCTTCCCCCGCCCAGTCGGAACGAGGAGAAAGATGTGGTGGGCAGCGGCGCCGAGACGATGGGCAAGGTCGTGGATCTCCCTGATCTGCGCCAGGTTCGCCTTTGTGATCGTCGTGTTGATCTGGAACTCCAGCCCCGCCCTTTTCATCGCGGCGATGCCGGCAAGCGCCCCGTCAAAGGCGCCCGGGACGCCGCGGAAGAGGTCGTGGCTTACCGCGTCCGGTCCGTCGAGACTGACGCTCACCCGTCGGATCCCCGATGCGATCATCCGGTTGGCAACCGCTTCGGTCACGAACGTCCCGTTCGTCGCGAGGACCATCCGGAGGCCCTTCCCGTCTCCATAAGCGGCAATATCATAAATGTCCTCCCTAAGGAGCGGCTCGCCGCCCGTGAGGATGATAACCGGTTTCGCGAAGGCAGCGATCTCATCAATGAGCTGCATGCATTTTTCCGTGCCGAGTTCCCCCTCATAGGGGCCGCGGAGCGCGGAAGCGCGGCAGTGGCCGCAGGCCAGGTTGCAGCTTCTGGTCACCTCCCAGGCGACCAACCGGAGCGTGTTAGGCAAAATGCGTGAAGTTTCTGATTTCATGTTCTTGTCATTCCTACAAAAAATTTGCTCATTATTTCCAAAACTTGATACCTTCGTAAAAAGTCAGCTAAGCCTTGAATCCGAGGCGGCTTCGTAAAAAGCTCCAGAGGCAAGGCACGTGAGTCCCGAGGAGTGAGGCGTACTTTTTGCGTACGCCGCAACGACGAGGGATGAAATGCAACGCAGCATATGGACTTTTTACGTAGCCGCCAGACTTTGCGCCGCCTCGGGGGCGAAATAGGTGATGATCATATCCGCTCCGGCGCGCCGGATCGCGATAAGAGACTCCAGCATCGCCCGCTCGCCGTCCAGCCAGCCCATCTGCGCGGCCGCCTTGATCATGGCAAACTCGCCGCTCACGTTGTAGGCGGCAAGCGGCAGATCGAACTCCTCCTTCGCCCGCCGGATGACGTCGAGATAGGCCAGCGCCGGCTTGACCATGATGATGTCCGCCCCCTCCGCCACGTCGAGGGAGATCTCCCGGATCGCCTCGTCGCTGTTGGCCGGATCCATCTGGTAGCCCTTACGGTCGCCGAAGGCGGGAGCGCTCTCCGCCGCATCCCGGAAGGGACCGTAGAAACAGGAGGCGTACTTCGCCGAGTAGGCCATGATCGGCACGGTGTCGAAACCCGCCTCATCGAGCCCCTCCCGGAGTGCGCCGATCTGGCCGTCCATCATCGCCGACGGGGCGACCATATCCGCTCCGGCCTTCGCGTGGGAGACGGCCGTCTCCGCGAGGACCTCCAGGGTGGCGTCGTTGGCCACCTCCCCTCTCTCGATCATCCCGCAATGGCCGTGGCTCGTGTATTCGCACAGGCAGACGTCGGTGATGACGAGAATGTCGGGCGCCTTCTCCTTGATTCCCCGGATCGCCCGCTGGACGATCCCGTCGGCGGCCATCGCCCCGGAGGCGATTTCGTCCTTCCTCTCGGGGATCCCGAAGAGGAGGACCGCCGGGATCCCCAGCGCCTTCACCCGCTGCGTCTCTTTTACGATATGATCGACGGAGAGCTGAAAGATCCCCGGCATGGAGACGATCGGTTTCTTTACCTTCGTCCCCGGCACCGCGAACAGCGGATAGATCAGGTTGTCCACGGAGAGCGTCGTCTCCCGGATCATCCTCCGGAAATTATCGTTCTGCCTCAGCCTTCTCGGCCGGTAATCGGGATAGTTCATGGCGTTGCTCCTTTCTTCAAATCTTTAAATAAGCTGTCCCCCTTTTTATTGTTCCGCGGCTATTTCCCCGTCCGTCAGGTAGCAGGCGGGGTCCGGGGACCAGACGTCTCCCGTCACCGCCTCGGCGCGGGCGCGGAAATTGCCGCCGCAGACGTCGAGCCAACGGCAGGTCGCGCACCTCCCCTTCAGGTGCGGACGCTTGTCCTTGAGTTTCGCCAGCAGGGGATGGGTCATGTCCGTCCAAATCTCGCTGAAGGGGCGCTTTCGGACGTTCCCGAAGGAGATCCCCCGCCAGAACTGGTCGGGGTGGACCTCGCCGTCCCAGCTGATGCAGCCGATCCCGTGACCGGAGCTGTTCCCCTCATTCATCTTCAGGAGTTCCTGAACCTCCGCCGCCCGCTTGGGGTCCTCCTTGAGGAGGCGGAGATAGACGTAGGGGCCGTCGGCATGGTTGTCCACGGTAAGGACCTCCTTCGGGATCCCCCGGGAGAAGAGGTCCCGGGTCCGGTCCATGATCAGATCGAGAAGCGCCCGCGTCTCGGCGTGGGAGAGATCCTCCTCGACCAGCTTCGAACCGCGGCCCGAGTAGACCAAGTGGTAGAAGCAGCAACGCGGGATGTTCTCGGTCTCGAGGAGGTCGAAGATTGCCGGGACGTCGGCGACGTTGTAGCGGTTGATCGTGAAGCGGACGCCGACCTTGATACCCATCTCCCGGCAGATCCTGATCCCCTTCATCGCCGCCGCAAAGGCCCCGGCCACGCCCCGGAAGCGGTCGTGCGTCGCCTCCATCCCGTCGAGGCTTACGCCGACGTAGGAGAGGCCGATCTCCCGGAAAATCTTTGCTTTCTCCTCGGTGATGAGCGTCCCGTTCGTCGAGATGACGGCCCGCATCCCGCGGCTTACGGCGAACTGCGCAAGTTCCGGCAGGTCGGGACGCATGACGGGCTCGCCGCCGGAGAAGAGGAGCACCGGGGCGCCGAAGGCGGCCAGATCCTCGATCATCGCCTTGGCCTCCTCCGTCGTCAACTCGTCCGGATAGAGGCGGTCCTGCGAACTGGAGTAACAGTGGATGCAATGCAGGTTGCACCGACGCGACATGTTCCAGACGACCACCGGCTTCTTGTCCTTCGAGAATTGGAGCATGTGGGAGGGGAGCATCCCCGATTCCCGGTGATATCGGAGGACGTCCCCCGGCTCCACCGCCCCGCAGTAAAGTTTCGAAATTCCTATCATGATCTTACACCTTGTCTTTCGTGCCTTTTAACGATTCAAATGAGTTTATTTTCATCCCCTTCGAAAAAGGGAATCAACTTCACCATCGATATTCAGTGAGCGCCTCGACTATACCGGGGATCGTGTAGCGCTCCTGGAGGATGTCCACGGGAAGGCCCGCCCTCCTGGCCGCTGTTTCGGTCACCGGGCCGATGCAGGCGATCCGGACCTTGGACGGGAGATGAAAATCCGGCCCCATGATCCCGAGGAAATTGGCCACCGTCGAGGGACTCGTGAACGTGATCACGTCCACCTTGTCTTCGGCAAGGAACGACTCCAACTCGGCGGCGTTCCGATCCGAACGGACGGTCCGGTAGGCCGTTGCAACATCAACGTCCGCTCCCATTTTTGCGAGGCCCTTGGGTATGACATCGCGCGCCTGCTCCGCCCGCGGAAGGAGAACGCGGCGCCCCCGGAGATCCTCCCCGGCGAAGGCCTTGACCACTCCTTCGGAGATGAACTCCTCCGGCAGGAGGTCCACACGGATCCCCAGTGTTTCAACCGCCGAGGCCGTCGCCGGGCCGATCGTGGCGATCCGGATCCCCTTGAGATCCCGGATGTCCCTTCCCCTTTCCCGGAGGCGCCGGAAGAAGAAGGCCACGCCGTTGGCGCTCGTGAAGATGATCCACCGGTAGCTCTCCAGTCGGTCGATCGCCCCGTCGAGCTCTTCCCAGCTATCGGGCGGTGCGATCCGGATCACCGGGAATTGGATCACCCGCGCCCCTCCGGCCCGGAGGAGTTCAGACAGTTCCTCCGCCTGCGCCTCCGGCCGCGTGATGACGATCCCCCGGCCGAAGAGGGGTTTCGTCTCAAACCAGTTCAACGTCTCCCGCAGCCCCACCACGCCGCCGACGACGAAGATGGAGGGCGGCGAAAAACGGCGTTCCTCGGCTTTCTGAGCGATATCACCGAGGGTCCCGGTCAGAGTCTCCTGGTCCGGCGTTGTCCCCCAGCGGATCAGGGCGGCCGGCGTCGCGGCGTCTTTTCCATCGCGGATCAGATTCTCCGCGATCGCCGGGAGGTTCTTCACCCCCATGAGAATGACGAGTGTTCCGATTCCGGCAAGCGTCGGCCAGTCGAGGTCGCTCTTCCCCTTCGTCGGATCCTCATGGCCTGTGACGAAGGCCACCGACACGGTATGGTTCCGGTGGGTCAGCGGGATCCCCGCATAGGCGGGAACGGCGACCGCCGAACTGATGCCGGGCACGACTTCGAAGGGAATTCGCGCCTCCCGGAGGACCTCCGCCTCCTCGCCCCCCCGGCCGAAGATGAACGGATCGCCGCCCTTGAGCCTTGCAACGATCGCCCCCTGTCCCGCCTCCGCTACAAGGAGATTGTTGATCTCCCACTGGGAAAGGGTATGGTCGCCCCCCTGCTTGCCGGCGTAGATCAGACGGGTCTTCTCCCCCGCATGGCGGAGAATCTCGGGACTGACCAGATGGTCGTAGATGATCACGTCCGCTTCCCGAATGCACTGCACCCCCCGGAGGGTGATCAGTCCCGGGTCGCCCGGCCCGGCGCCGATGATGTAGACCCTGCCCTTTCCCGTCATGAATCGCTCCTTCTCTCTCCCGTCCACCTCATGGTTGTGCGTTCCGATAGACCTCGTCGAGGAGGGCGCGGCCGCCCCGTCCCAGGATATTCTCCGCAAGTTCCTCTCCGAGGGTTTCAAATTCCGTGGCCAGCCCTTTCACCGCATGACTGATCATCACCCGCCCGTCGGGGCTTCCGACCAACCCCGACAGAGCAATCTCTTGGCCGGTTTTCTTCGCAAAAGCGGCGATTGGGAGCTGGCAGCCGCCTCCCAGGCGCCTCAGAAAGGCCCGCTCGGCACCGACCTCGCAGGCGGTGACCGGATCATGAAGGAAGGCTACCGCCTCCCGGGTACGGTCATCGTCCCGCCGGGTCTCGATGCCGAGGACCCCCTGGCCGACGGCGGGAAGCATGACTTCCACGGGGATGAACTGGGAGGCCTTAGCGACCCACCCCATTCGCCTGATCCCGGCCGCAGCAACGATGACGCCGTCAAGGTCCTCCGTTTCGATCTTCCTGATTCTCGTATCAAGGTTTCCCCGAAGCGGAACGATGTCCAGGTCCGGCATCCGGTTCCGGAGTTGGAGCCCGCGCCGCAGCGAGCAGGTCCCGATGCGCGCCCCGTGGTGCATCTCCTCCAATTTGCGGTTGTTCCGGGAGATCAGAACGTCTCGGGGATCCTCCCGCGGCGGCGTCACCCCGATCTCCAGGTCCTCCGGAAGCTCGGCCGGGACGTCCTTCATGCTGTGGACTGCGATGTCGATGTCGCCCCTGAGAAGCGCTTCCTCTATCTCCTTGATAAAGAGCCCTTTCCCGCCGATCTGGACCAGGGAGACGTCCTGCATGATATCCCCCTTCGTCCGGATGGCGACGAGCTCCACCGCCACCCCGGGATGGCGTTTCCGGATGCGGTCCGCGACCCACCCTGACTGCGTCAGAGCCAAGGCGCTTCCTCTCGTTCCGATCTTCAATGTCTTGTTAATGACGTCCTCCAATCATTTCCACACCTTTCTGAAGAAAGAATGTAATCATCATAGCTTGAACAACCTCCGGACAGCCGCTACGTACGGCAGTTCGTCCCTTTCCCTGCTTTCCTCCTTGAGAGCGGTGATGGGATCATGAAGGATCTTGTTGACGATAGATGCTGTCAGGATCTCGATCCGGGACCGTTCCTCCCCGTCCAGGATCTTCATCCAGGAGGCTGATCTCTCCAGTTCCCCCTTCATTATCGCCTCCATCTTCTCGCGGAGAGAAACGATCGTGGGCACGACGGCAAGGGCGTTGAACCACTCCTCGTAGACCGCGATCTCCTCCGCAATGATCCCCTCCGCCTTCATCGCCTCCACTCTCCGCCCCTCCTTATTGGAGTCTACCACATCCTGCAGGTGATCGATGTTGTAGAGGTAGACGTTCTCGATATCGCCGGCCGCGGGATCGATGTCCCGGGGAACGGCGATGTCGATCAGGAAGAGGAGACGGTTACGCCGCCGTCGGAGGGCCGAGGCGACCATCTCCGCGCTCACGATATACCCGGGGGCGCCGGTGGACGCGATCACGATATCGATCTCCGGCAGGGCTTCGGGAATTCGGTCGAAGGCCAGGGGAGCTCCCTGGAGCGTTTCCGCCAATTCCTTCGCCCGTTCATAGGTCCGGTTCGCGATGAGGATGTGGCCTGCACCCTGGCGGATCAGGTGACGGACTGCCAGCTCCGACATCTCCCCGGCCCCGATGATAAGGATCTTTTTCCCCTTAAGGTTGCCGAAGATCTTCTTCGCCAGTTCGACGGCCGCGTAACTGACGGAAACGGCGTTGCCAGCGATCCCCGTCTCGGTTCGAACCCGCTTCGCCACCCGGAAGGCATGGTGGAGAAGCCTGTTGAGGAGGACCGTTGTCGCGCGGTTATCGACCGCCTGATGATAGGCCTCCTTCAGCTGCCCCAAGATCTGCGGCTCCCCCATGACCATGGAATCGAGACTCGACGCCACGCGAAAGAGGTGGCGTACCGCTTCCCTGTCCCGGTAGACGTAAAGACAGCGCCCCAGCTCCTCGCGTTCGAGGTTCCCCTGCCGGTAGATGAACTCCCGAAGTCCCTCGACGGCCTGCTCTCCTTCCGCCACGCGGGCGAGGACCTCCACCCGGTTGCAGGTGGCAAGGCAGAGCGCCTCTCGAATCTCCGGAAGGCGCATCAACTCAGTGAGCGAACGGGCATCATCCCCGCAGGAGAGCTGGAGTCGCTCTCTGATTTCGAGAGGGGCCGTTTTATGGTTCATGCCGATAAGAACGAGTCGCATTTATTCACAAGAAATCGTGGAACGTCTGGAAAAAAGGCCTCCCAACCATCAGCAGGACGAGCAGGATGACAAATGCCGCAATGGACCAGCGGGCCGCCGTACGCCCCCGCCACCCGATGACCAGCCGCTGGTGGAGGAGGAAGGCGTAAAAGCCCCAGGCCAGAAGCGTCCAGATCTGTTTGGGATCCCACTGCCAGTGGCTTCCCCAGACGATCCGCGCCCAGATCGATCCGATCAGCCCTCCCAGCGTCAACAGGGGAAATCCCCATAACAGACAGAGGTGGTTGATCCGGTCCAGATCGCCCAGCGACGGCAGGAGCCTGCTGAAGCCTCCCGCTTTCTTTTTTCTGAGCAGGCCGTCCTGGAACAGATACATCAAACCGGCACAGGAGGCTACGGCGAACAGGGCCTCGCCGGCCACGGAGAGGATCACATGAAACGTGACGAGCGTTCCCCGCAGCATCGCCGGCGCCATGACCGTTCCCCCCAGGCCCACAGAGGCGACCACCATGAAAAGGCAGATCACGGGGGAGATGAAAGCCCCCAGGACACGGGTTTTCGTTTTGAGCTGAAGGGCAAGATAGGCGATCGCCATGACCCAGGCAAAAAAGGAGAGGGTTTCGAGGAGGCCCATCACCGGTCCCTCTCCCGCCGTGAGCCACCAGGCGGCAAAGGAGAAGGTATGGATGACGAGCGCCGCGAGCATCAGTCCCGTGGCAAACCGCGCCAGCAGGACCCTTCTCCCCAAAAGCGAGGCGATGTAGACGGCGGCGCTTACCAGATAGACGGCCAGGGCCGCCTTGAACAGAACGATCGCGATCATTGCGGTTTTACCTCCATCTCCACGCCCGTCAGTTCCAGGATCTGTTCCTTCAGGCGTCCCCACCGCTTCGCCCGGATGTGGTCCAGGATGTCCGACTGGACGACAGCCTCGAAAAGCTTACGGTTCTCATTGGAGGAGCGCCCCCCGGCGATCACCTTTTCCCGGAGTTCCCCCAGTATCTCGATGAGGACGTCATATTCAGGGCCGTATGCCTCCTCCAGTTCCTTGCGGAGACATTTGGCCAGGGCTGGGCTCTTGCCGCCGGTGGAGACGGCGATCAGGAGGTCGCCCCGCTCGACTACGGACGGGAGGATGAAGTCGCACCGAACGGGATCGTCCACGATATTGACAGGTATCGCCAGCGCGCGTGCATCGCGGGAAATCCGCTCATTGACGGTATCGCTGCCCGTGGCGCCGATCACGAGGAAGGCACCGCGTATATGGGCCTCTTCATAGTCGGCGTCGTGGTGGATGATTATCCCTTCCCCTTTCATCGCCGCGAGCGCCGGCGTCAGACACCTGTCGACGACCTCCACCCGGGCGCCGCAGGCCAGGAGCCTTCCCACCTTGCGCTCGGCCACGCTTCCGCCGCCGACGACGACGCACTTCCGTCGGGAAATGTTTAGGAACAGGGGATAATAACGCACAGCCGCTCCTTTCAGGTTTCCGCCGTAGAGCGGATCTCCGGAAAAATCGCCTCCGGAATGTCAATCGTCATTATCATGAAGATCCCCAAAATTCAAGCCGCTTGAAATATCCGTCCGAAAAAGTTATAAGTATGCACAACGAACAACTAAGGAGTAAGAAGTGAGGAGTGAGGAGGTTTTCACTCCTCTCTCTTCACTCCTCACGCCTCACATTTTTTAAGGGGAAATGGCGCGGATCATGCCGGAGCAAAAGGGAAACGCGGAAGAAAAGACGGAGGACTGGATCAAGATCGAGCTTTTCGCCCCGGCAGAGATGATCGACGCCCTGTCCAATTTCATGACGGAGATCGGTTCCCAGGGCGCTTATCAGGAATCCCTGGAGTCTCAATCTCCGAACGGTTTTCCCGATCCATCGACCGGGGAGACGCTGAAGGCCTTCCTTCCCGTTGACGTCCATCTGGAATGGCGCATCGCTTCACTCCAGACTTACCTTGACAGCCTGGGGGAAATCTTTCCCGAAATGGAGAGGCCGACCTTTCGGACAGAGACCATCCGCGATCCCGACTGGGGCATGGCGTGGAAGAAATACTTCAATCCGCTGCGGGTGAGCCGGAATATCGTCATCAAACCGACCTGGGAGCGTTTTACCCCGACCGGCAGGGACATCGTCATCGAGATCGACCCCGGGATGGCCTTCGGCACCGGCCAGCACCCCTCCACGCGGATGTGCCTGGAGGCGATCGAAGAGATCCTCCTCAACGACCGGAGCATCGAGAAGTGGCATGTCCTGGACGTCGGGACGGGAACGGGAATCCTCGGCATCGCCTGTGCGAAACTGGACGCCAAACGGGTCCTGTGCGTGGACATCGACAAGAAAGCGGTGGACATCGCACATGAAAACATCCTGATCAACCAGGTCGAGGATCGCGTCGAGATCCTCGACCGCGACGTCGCCACCCTCGCGGAGCCCTTCCACATGATCGTGGCAAACCTGACGGCGAAGATCCTCATCAGGCTCCGGCACCATCTTTTCCGCCTCCTCGGCGACGGCGGCTACCTTGTCATCTCGGGTATCGTCGAGCAGAACAAACCGGACATCGAGACCCATTTCCTGAGCGACGAATTCTCGCTCCGCCGCCTCATCACCGAAAAGGAATGGAGCTGCTATGTCCTGAAAAATGAGGGCCGCCGTCTATGACTATTCCCCGGATCTATCTTCCGCGCCCTCTCGAGACGGGTGATACCTGCACGGCAGCCGGGGATCAGGCGCGGTACCTCAGAACCGTCCTCAGAATGAGAGCGGGAGATCCCCTCGTCGTCTTCAACGGCAGCGTCTGGGAGTACGACGCCGTCATTCGGCAGAGGCCGGAAGGAGGGATTTCCCTGGAGATCACGGGGAAGCGTCCTGCGCCCGCTGACGCCATCGAGATCACGCTCTGCCAGGCCATTCCCAAGGTGGAGAAGATGGAGGCGATCATCCGCCACGCCACGGAACTCGGCGCCGGCAGGATCATTCCCTTTTTTGCAAAACGGTCTGTCCCTCGCTGGCCGGTGGAAAAGTCGCCGCAGAAACGGACGCGCTGGCAGAAGATCGCCGTCGAGGCCTGCCGCCAGTGCGGCAGGACCGACATCCCGGAGATCGGCGGGATCGTAACGTTCGAGGAGATGCTCCTCTTCAGCCGTCCTGGGGGGCTCAATCTCATCTTCTGGGAAGAGGAGTCGGCAAGGGGGATCCGTGGGGTCCTGCAGGATCCCCGGCAGGTGGGAATGAAGTCGTTTCTCCTGGTCGTCGGGCCGGAGGGGGGATTCGAAAAAGGCGAAATCGATCGGGCTCTGCAGGCGGGTTTTCTCTCCGTGAGCCTGGGGAAAAGGGTGCTCCGCGTGGATACGGCGGCGGCGGCCGTCCTGGCCGTCATCCAATACGAGAGGGGCGCCCTCGGCGACACAGGGAGGGGAGGTTAGCATGGCGGATAAGCGGTTCGGCGGTTTCTGGCGGAGGCTTTTCGCCTATCTCATCGACAATGTCATCCTCTATCTCGTCTCGCTGGTCCTATTGCTCGTCGGCCTCCTCGCCCTGGAGCTGGGGGGCAATACGCTGGGCCGCGCCCTATCCTCGGGAACCATTCCCCGCGGGATGGGCGTCTTCCCGGTCGTCTACGTCGTCACGACGATCATCGCCGGAATGGGCTACTTCACATGGTTCCATGGCGCCGCGGGCCAGACCCCGGGAAAGATGCTCCTCGGCCTCCGCGTCATCCAGACCTCGGGCGTCCGGATGACCTTCGGCGTCGCTTTCCTCCGGTGCGTGGGCTACCTGATCTCCGGCCTATTTTTCTGGCTCGGCTTCCTCTGGATCGCCTTCGACGGGAGGAAGCAGGGATGGCACGACAAGATCGCCGCCACCCTCGTCGTCCGGGTGAGAGTCGAACCGGTCAACCATCCCCTCGGCGTTGAGGAGGCTCCTCCGTCCGGAAACCATGGAGAAACGGATCAGCCGCCAGGGCAACGGCCTGAAGATCAGTGCGTCGACTCTCGAACCCACTGATCATGATGAGTCGAAGATTTTCGCCAGAGAAATGGCTTGACAAATAGGGGCATATTTTATAGAAGAGCGTTCCGTTTCGGCGGGAACCAACCTGAGAACGGGGGCCGGTAGCTCAGTCGGTAGAGCAACGGACTGAAAATCCGTGTGTCGACAGTTCAATTCTGTCCTGGCCCACCATAGAAATCAAGGGGTTGCGGAGAAATGCCGCAATCCCTTTTTCTTTGAATAGCTGCTTTGTCCCCACTCTGTCCCCACTTTTCTTTTCGCTGCCCCCAAAACCCTGACCGAAACCGGGGGTCAGCGGCCATAAAAAAAGGCGGATGCTTTCACACTCGCCCCGGGAATAAAAACCCCGCCGAAGCGGGTGGGATTATAAAAAGGCCCTCGCATTTCTGCAAGGGCCTTCAGAGATCAGACGCCATACATGGATTGCAATCTCCCCCTGTATGGCGGCCACCGAAGTGGACTTTAGCCCGATGCATTATGCAGAGCGGGTACGGTCACTATATTGCACATTAAAGGTGCCCTGTCAAGAGGGAAAGAGCAAGAGCATGTAGTATACATTCTCTTACCTTACGGAGATCAATATCTTCTATAACTTTAATAACATATTCTCGTTTTCCATTTGCATCTTTATGTGTGCGAGGGAGAAAAAGTCTGCTGAACGATACGGTTGCCAACATATCCCCCTTTACCCAATGGAAAGAAGAATCATATGGCGGGGGAAGTGGTTTATCGAGTTTCAGTTTGTAATGGTACGGCATTACGGGATTTGGCGGTGTAGTGCTCAACGGTACTATCGTACATAACCCTTCTCTATTTCTAAACCTGGGGGAAACAATAATTACGGGTCTCCGCTTAACCATTTCGGGTTCAATGAATCCATCATAATCGCAAATAACGATGGTCCCTATTTCAGGATGATAACGAAGAGCCATAATCCATCTATTTCCGCCCCGCCTGCCTTGTCAAGGAAAATAACGCATACCAATACTATCTGCAGAATGAGGGGGAAAGATTAAAAGTGGCGAGTGACAGCCCCTCTGATAGACTCCCATAAATCACCTTTTCTTTAGCAATGTCCCTTTCGTAAGTTCTTTTTTGATGCATTCCTGCCAGTTTCGATATCCGAGCGCGTCCCATCCTTGACGTTCATATAGAGTTAGGAGAAGCTGCCGTATGTTAGTGAGATTCGCATTGATCTTATCCACACACTCCCGCGCTTCCTTGTAGATCATCGGTCGTGCTGCTATTGGATTTTCCATGTTCATCCTCATCGTGTAAAAATTGCTTGACAATTACCCCAAAGGGGTTTTTACTTCAGCCAGTAGGATGGTGAGGGCAGAAATGCTCGAAACCGGCCGAGGGGCGAGACGAACGAGAAAACCCGGACATAAAGGAGGGAGGCGGTCGTTTCGCCCTTTTTATTTTTATGGGTGCCCCCGTAGCTCAATCGGATAGAGCACCATCCTACTAAGTTGGCTGTTTCGAGTTCGAACCTCGACGGGGGCACTTTTAATCTGGCTATCGCGTTTTCCATGCTTTCCTCACTTTCAGCTTCTTCTGCCCGTGGGGCTTATCAGATTCGTCCAGGACTGACGATCTACTCTTACCCTTGCTCTCTGACCATGTCCCCAAGAGATCGTTGATTTTAGGCCTTCACGATCTTTCATTGAATCCTGCTGCTGCTCCCGGCATAATAGCGTCGGGTTCCTCCCAGGGCCGCGGCGTATTCATCCAGGCGCGCCTCGATCTCCTTTACCCCCTGTCTTACCCTTATCCGCACCGTTTGATTGCTGTAGCCACTGTGGGAGCTTGCTTTGGAGCAAATATCGGGCGTTCTGGCCTACCTTCCCAGCCCCAGGGAAAAGAATGCTTATCCCAGACACCCCGGGAGGACCCGGATTTCAGCGACCAGGGGCGTCTGGGTCCCCTCTATGGGAATCGTAACTGCAACCGTCACCCAGAAAAGGGATGCTTCCCGGACACCGGGGGGTGTCCGCTCGTAGGATCTGCCTGTATGGGGAGGTATTGCCGCAAAAAATTTCAAAAAATTTGAAAAAGTGGCCTCTTCCTTCTGTGACGGAACGGATAATCATGGAACGGATATTTATTGACAAATCAGAGGAACAGGTGCGACTATACCAGTGATTCCAAATGCTCCTGGCCGTCACAGCGCCATTAACCCGATGAGGTGATGTATGGCGATCATAGACCCCGCTTCTAAAAGAGTGCGGGGTTTTGTGTTTCTTATCAGCGACTTAATGAGAGAGTAATAATTACCGAATAAAGGAGGGTAATATGAAATTCCGAATTGCGCTCATGTGTATCTTCCTCAGTATGCTGATTGCATCATCTGTTTGCGCTCAAAAGGTCTATTACTGGAAAGATGAAAAAGGCGTGATGAATGTAACCACAACTCCTCCACCAGATAACATAAAAAAATATGATACGGATAGTTATCAGAAAGATACAAAGGCAGAAATTGAACAGTATCAGAGACAGGAGGAGCAAAAGAGGAGAGCTTCTGAGGCAACAGAAGAGGCCAATCGAAAAACATATCAAGCCACAGAAGCAGCAAAAAGACAACAGGCACAACAACAGGCACAACAACAGCAACAACAAAAAGAAGAACAACAACAAAAAGGAGAACAAGAACGACGACAAAAAGAAATAGGAGAGATTAAATGCTATACTACGCTGAGCGGCGGTACGATGAGCGGCGGTATGGTAGGCGCCGGCGGTGTAGTGACTGGCGGTACGGTAAGCGGCGGCGTTTATTTGCGTATATGTAAAGACAAGAATGGAAATATTGTAAGTAAAGAAAGGCTCTAAATGAAAAAGTTGATTATTGCCTTGAAGCAAATGTGTCAGATATTGGATAAAAATATCTTCTTCTTATGGATAGGATAAGAAGGTTCGGTGGTTCAACAAAGAGGGGAACGAAATGAAACGAGTTTTGATGCTATGTGTCTTTATCGCCATGGCAACTGCATTTTTACAATTCATAAATCCAAATAATTCCAATGTATATGCAGGAAAGATATACTATTGGACTGATGAAAATGGAGTAAAAAATGCTTCGACTTCTCCCCCTCCAGCTTCTATCACTAATTTTAAGGCTGAAGGAGATCCCGACTATCTATCTTACGAAGAAAAACAAAAGAAGATGGCTGAATTGGTTGAATATCTAAAAACTCCCGAGGGACAATTCAGAGTTAAAATGTATCGTCAACTGCTACAGGACTACCTTAGACAGCAGCAGGAATATCTTATGAGGCCGACGAATTGGAGTCGGCAACCTGAAAGCGATTCTATGCAAAGGTTTCGGCAGTCAGAAAGTGATTACCAGCAAAAGGTTTGGCAATCAGAAAGTGACCAGAGATACCGCAGATTACAAAATGATGTCCGGGAAATCTTGGACCGCATCAGGTAATTGCAAAACTATTTGTCGTCCCCGAATGCCTCTATCGGGGTACGCTCTGCCGTTTGCCTGATAACGACGCGCCGCACCCAACAGATGAAAGCGCTGAACCGGAGCCACATTATCCCCGGCTATCAGGTTGCACACTCCTCCCGCTCACGATAATCCACGGCAGAATGACCCAGGGGCGGCTAACACGAAATTTTTCTTTCCTTTCCTGCTTCTCTTTGTTCATATTCCACCTCCGCTGATGTGGCTCATTTGGTGAGCTTTTAATGGCACTTTTTTTACACGTAAACTGTGTGTCTATACAGCAAGGTCGGTCAATCCATCATTCCAGGTCGTGCTACAAAAAGTCTTAATAATCTCAACAACACATGCAGAAATCTTGCTTATACAAAATGAACGGAAGGGGGGAGCAGGCCCCTGCATAACTTCTGGCCGAGAAAATATAATGGTGGCGCTTACCATCACCCTGTGGCCGATCGTTGATTCTGGACCGCGAAAGCCCCCCTCACGGGGCATATTTCAGCCTTCTTCTTTCTGGCCTGATTCGCAAAATACCCTTTTCCGATCATCGCCGGGTTCTTCCCCATACGGTAGGGGTAACAGGAACAATCCATCGTGTCACATTCCTGGACGAAGTCGTTTCGGCCCCCCATGCACTGAAGACAAAATGCCCGGAGGATCTTGACAGATGGTCGGCCCCTGCCCATCCGATAAGGATGAAAAGGGCAGGCGTCAAAGGCAGGGGCTCTGCCGTCGCCATCGCAGCTTTTAACTTCTGCGAAAATACCACCGCAGCAACTCACACAAAAAGCCCGGATAGCACTGCCAGGTGTCCCTTTCTTGATAGTTCCTATGTGCATATACACATCCTTTTCGCCGGCTTGCCGCCATGCCGTGCGCTTCGATGTCCCTGATCCGTTCTTCCGTGTGTCAGCTCGCGTTATCTCTTTGACCTGTCACGTTACCCCCTTGAAATGTTTTGGTTCTCAATTGGATCAAACCGCGAATATTCGCCATGAAAATAGAGAACAGCTTCCCCGCCGGCATTGTACCGGCTCGCCTCGACCCGCACCAAGGTAACCGGGTCATAGGCTTCGGTCTGTAATGTTTCACCCTCCTTGCCATTGCTGGCCTTACGCGCCCGGTGAAGGATGATAAGGTGATCGCAATCCGAAAAGATTGACGATGAATCTTTCAAATCCATCGCTGTCATGATGCTGTCGGCCTGAATCTTTCGCGATTGCGCTATCAGGATGATCGGAATTTCAAGCTCTTCGGCAAGAAACTTGAAGGATTGAACAGCTAACCCGATTTCTTGAACCTGGTTGTTGATTGACCGGCAAAGGAAATGAAGGTGATCGAAGCATAACAGTTTCAGGCCATAGCGCCGGATCGCCGATTTCAGTGTTTCAATGATTCCGTCAAGCGTCGGCCTTTGGTAGCAGTAGCCCAAATAAAGAGGCTTGCCCTTGAAGTTGATCCGCGCCCTTTCAGTTTCCTCGAATCCGATTCCCTCTGACTGGTTATGGCATTGCATGATTTTTTGAATGATCTTCATCGGTCGCATTTCAAGGCAAAAGAACAGGGCAGGGGCATCTTGAAGCGCGCTATAGGTGATGATCTGCAAGGCAAAGGTGCTTTTCCCGATTTTCGGGGGTGCCCCTAAAACAATCAGTTCCCCCGGCATGAAGCCCGTTTTGATGATCCGGTCAACGTCCGCCCATCCGGTTCTAATTCCGGTCACCTGGTCCGGTCTTTGTGCTTCCTCTCGATACTTTTTCAGACCATCGGCAAAGGTCATGATCCCGGCAACATCAAATTGACGGGCTTGATTGACAAGGCTTTGAAACTCGAAAATATCATGACCGCCCGTGAAAAAATCGTTGATGTCCTGACCGTCCGGCAAGACCACGTTGAAACATCGGTCATATCCTAACCGCCGCGCCGTTTCCCTCGCTCCTGTTTGGCCTGGATTTGTGCCGTCCGCTTTCTTGTCGTTGTCATAGCAGAGGATGATTTTCTTGACGGCTTGAAGCTGGTCAATCCATGACGGGTCAAATGATCCGGCCCCGGTGGTAATCCCCGCGACGTTTTTTATTCCCTGGTCACTCAAGGTCAAGGCGTCAATTTCGCCCTCAGTGATATAAATTTGATCCCCGTGGGCTTCTATGGCGTCGCCGTTGAAAAGGATTGACCGGCAATCCTTCACGCGCCGAAAGGTCTTTTCTGCAGGGGGTAGTGACCGGCTCTTGATATTTATCAGTTTGCCCTTTTCGTAGTGGGGTATCGTCAACCATCGGCTTCCGTCTTTGTCGATCTGTAAACCGATATTGAAAGCCTTGACGGTTTCAATGCTGATCCTCCTGGTTTCGGTGATGTAACTCATAGCGTCCGGGTCGGTCAAAAGCCGCTCATGGGCTTCTGTGGCCTTCTTTTCATCCGGCGTGATAGAAGGGGCGTCTTTATCCTCGAAAGCCCGTCTGACGCCTCCCTGTGGCTTTGCATGAGGTCGATTCATGATGTTCCGTTCCTGATAGTCGCCATAATGCTTTTTCAGGGTGATAAGGTTCCCCCGTTCCTGGCATTTGTGGCAATAAAAGGCGCCTTCATCCTGATCCATGTAGAAATGACTTTTCGTATCCCCGCAAAAGGGACAGGTCTTCAAGATAACCTGTCCTGATTGAATCCGACATTCAAGCCCCTTGCTCTGGATATATTCAAGCGCCGTCATATGATCCTGATCCCCTGGCTTCGATAATGCTCATCGAGGGCATGACTTCCCGTTGACTTCCTGACTTGCCCCCCGGTTATGCTGGCTTCTGGTTTTAAATTTCGGATGATCCCCAAGAGATACTTTTCCGGTTTACCCTGGTTATGGTATCCCTTTTCAACATAGGTCTTGATTCCTTCCATGACCGATTCAACCGGGTGTCGTTTCCATGATCTCAGAATGGACAGTTTCACGGTGTCGGCAATGCGGCTTGATTTCCTGGTAGATGATATGGCTTGAAATGCTTGGTTGATGGTTTCCTGATCAGGGTATCTTTCCAGAAGAAGAAAAATTTCTGCAGAAAAATCGCAGGGGTTTTTATTCATTCTTTCTCTTCCTTCTTCTTCTAATTGCCCTTGTTCAAAAAAGGGTCTGCCCTTGTCCCTGCCCTTGTAACTTTCAATATCTTGGTAAGTATCGTAATTTATCACCGATTTTCGCGGAACGATTTGACATAACATTTTCGTCGGCTCTTTAGGGAGCCAGCTAAAAATAATGTAATAAAGAAAGCATGTTACA
>MICJ01000086.1:0-6529 GCA_001830835.1 Syntrophobacterales bacterium GWC2_56_13
GTGCGCATACGGGTCGCGTAAATGGACTGGTGGCCGTCCCTAAACGTGTTGTCCTGGATCTTGACGGGATTCTTCGGGCCTTTCTTCGAAATCTCCGGCTAATCATAATTTTGAAAGATAAGAGTGTCAAGCTCTGTGTGAGCGGCGATTGTACAGTGGCGGAGCAAATGCGCGCGAATGTCCGCAGCGGGGGTTGCAGGAGGAGGAAGATGGAAATGGCGAAAGGCGCCGCTGCGGCAGCGGTGTCCCGGGGGGAGCTTCACTTTGCAAGGGAGGTCACGTAGATGGGGTTGGAAAAGATCCATGGGCGGCGCCGGCCGAGGAACTTCAGATGGACCTCGGCGCGATAGACGCCTGATTCTATGATCGCAACAGCAAGGGTTGTCCCGGTTGTCTCGCGGAACAGGGCGCCGTTTCTGATCAGGCGGATGCGCGCTTGGTGGGGGACGCGGATCGTGAGCTCTGCGGAGTGCGCCAGGGGGAATGCATCGCCCATCGTGGCGCTTCTCCCCTCCTCCGTCAGGATCAGGGAGAATCCGGTTGCCGGCCGGAAATAGTCGAGTGAGACATACACCCGGCCGTTTTTCAGGGCTCCTAAGAGCAAGGCGATGTCAGCCCGGATGTTTCCGGAGAAGGGGCTTTCGGTCAGAACGTGAGTCCGGATGAGGCTAAAAACCCTGGCGAAGGGGAACACGGAAACATTGATCCCCAATAGCTGTTTCAGGCTGTCGTGGTTGTCCAACTCTCCGATTCCGACGATGCGGCGCTCCTGCGTCAGGCGGTCCCAGCGTTCAAGGGTTTTGGCGGAGGGGCCGCGGAGAAAAAAGGCGGGAAAGGCGTAGCTCAGGATGGCCCGGAGATGGGTGGAAAGGCTGTTCTGCCAGTCCGTCATGAAGTCCCAGATCCCCATGCCCGTATAACCGATGACGGTCCAGTCGGTCCAGGGGTAATGTTTCACGTGAAACAACGCGGCCCCCTCGTGGTCCGGATGGGCGATGAAGCCCATCCCCCCCTGGCTTTGCACGCGGTCGATATAGGCTTGCGGAGGGATATCCGGGGAGTCCTTCAGGGTCGAGACCGGTTCCGAAAGCCCAAAGGCCAGATAGTGGTTGAAACGGGGCGCGATCTCCTCGCCGACGACGACGAGGACGCCGTCATGCCACCCTTCGAGCCCCTCGTCTTTTGCCCGGAGCGTCGCGTGATCGGTCAGCAGCAGGAAGTCGATGCCGTTTTGTCGCGCGGCCGCAATGATTTCATTTATCGGGACGCGGCCGTCGAAGGAATAGGCGGAGTGCAGATGGATGGCTCCGGCGTGAGCGATCAGCTCCATGGACGCCTCCCTCCGTCTCCCATAAGGAGACCTGCATATCTCTCCTCTCCTTGATTGCGCGGAGGCAGGAGGCCGGCGCAGCAATCTTCAAGACGTAGGGAATGCTTCGAAATAACAAGAGAGATCCCGCAATGGCGAATATCTTCTTCGGGTCTCATAAGGAAACCGTTTCCGCCGGCAGGATTCCCAGCGGGCAGGGATCGCATTGCGGCGTCTTTCTGCAGAAGATCTTTCCCGTCTGCACTAGCAGGGCATGGAACTGGTTGAAGAGGGAGACATCGGGCGGGAGGTTGGCCATGAACAGGGTCTGTATCTGGTCGTAATCCGCGTCTTCAGGAACCAGGCGATGCCGAAGGAGGATCCTGCGCGTGTAGGCATCGCTGACGAAGACAGGTTTTTGACAAGCAAACAGCAGGATGCTGTCGGCGGTCTCCGGGCCGATACCCGGGACCCGGAGCAGCTTTCCCCGGAGGAGAGGAATATCCCCTACGCTCATCGCCTCCACGCTCCCCTCGTATTCATCCAGGAAAAATCGAACAAAGGCCTTCAGGCGCTTTGCCTTGATGCGATAATAACCGGACGGCCGGATGATGCCGGCCAGGGTTTCTTCACCCAACCGCAACAGCGCCCCGGGAGAGAGAAGCCGCCTCTCCTTGAGTGCGGCAATCGCCTTCTCGACGTTCGTCCAGGCTGTGTTCTGGGTCAGAATCGCCCCGACCATAACCTCGAAGGGATCGTCGGCAGGCCACCAGTGAAGATCGCCGAAATGGGCATTCAGGATTTCGTAGATGCTCAACAGATCTTCACGGCATCCCATCCGGCTTTCCCCAGTTTCCCTTACCGTCGCTACTTCGAGAGCTTTATCAGAAGTGGGGACAGATTTCAAATCTGTCCCCAAAATCACAAGGCATTTTATCGACCCTGCACCTCTTCGCTTCGCTCAACGGAAACTTTGGGACAGCAGAAGTGGGGACAGATTTGAAATCTGTCCCCATTCGCTCGCAGGTCTCACTTCGACAGCGGCACGAAGAAGGTCGACTTTCCCCGCTTGATCAGAAGCAGGATGCCGTTTTTCCCTGCCGCCGCCTTGCCGATTTCTCGGGTATAATCCTTCATGGTCTCGATCTTCATCTTGTTGACCTGCAGGATGATGTCCTGCGGCTGGATGCCGACCTCGTCGGCTACACTACCCTCCTGAACGTCCACCACGATAACGCCCTTTTTGATGGCCAATCCCAGATGCTTTGCGATCTCCGGCGTGATCTCCTGGACCGCCATGCCGAAGGCCTCGCCTTCCCCGCCTGCCGCGGCGATTTCCGCCTGCTCCTTCCGCTCGGCGATAGTGATGTTGATGAGCTTCTCCTGTCCTTCCCGGAGGATCTTTAGCTTGACCGTTTCCCCGACGCGGAATCCGGCGATCAGCATCAGCAGTTCATGCGTGTCCCTGATCTTTTTGTCGTTGATCTCGGTCACCACATCGCCCGATTTTAGGCCGGCCTTGTCGGCGGGATCCCCCTTGAACACATCGGCGATCAGAGCCCCGCTCCGGTCCTTGAACTTCATGCTCTTGGCGATCTCCTCGGTGATATCCTGAACGGACACCCCCAGCCAGCCGCGGGTGACCTTCCCCTTCGCCTTCAGATCGGGCAGGATGCTTTTTGCCATGCTGATCGGGATGGCGAAACCGATCCCCTGCCCCTGGGCGACGATGGCCGTATTGATGCCGATGACCTTGCCCTCCATGTTGAAGAGCGGACCGCCGCTGTTTCCCGGATTGATGGAAGCGTCGGTCTGGATAAAGTTGTCATAGGGACCGGCGCCGATGACGCGGCCCTTCGCACTGACGATGCCTGCGGTGACGGTCTGCTCCAGGCCAAAGGGGTTGCCGATGGCCATTACCCAGTCGCCGACGCGGAGCTTGTCCGAATCGCCCGTTTCCGCGACCGGGAGGCTGTCATCCGGCTTGATCTTGATCAGGGCGATGTCCGTCTTGGCGTCCTTGCCGATGACCTTCGCCTCATATTCCTTGCCGTCGGACAGTTTCACGATGATCTTGTCGGCCTGCTCCACGACGTGGTTGTTGGTGAAGATATAACCGTCATGGCTGATGATGAATCCCGAACCGAGACTCCTCTGCTTGAACGACCGCTGGGGAACATCACCGAAGAAACGTTCGAAGAAATCGTCCCCGCCGAAATAACGGTCAAAGGGTGTTCCCTGGCCGAAGGGGGAGCGGGATCCGCCGCCGCGGACCGTCTTGGTGGTGCTGATGTTGACCACGGACGGTTTCAGTTTCTCGGCCAAATCCGCAAATGATACGGGTGTGCGTGAGACTTCGCCGGTGGGGAGCGCAGAGGCCACCTGCACATCCGGTCCGGGCGCCGTCGGGACAAAAGACGAGCGCAGGACCTCCATAGTCGACACCACGAAAAACCCGATCAGAAAGGCCAACAGAAACATGATAAATGTTGTTCTGCCATTATTTTCCTTCATATTTTCCTCCAACTCGTTTTGAAATGACGGTGGTAATATAAACTTTAAATGAGTTTTGTCAATGGCCTTCCTCATTTTAAACTGCGAAAAAGGGCAGGCTTTTTCCAGTCGCCGTACAAAGCCTCCCTATGGACCATGACGTCGCCCCTCTCAGCATTTTTGGCCATCTTCCGCGGTTTGCGCTGAAATAAAACATTGACAAAACTCTCGGTATTTCTTAATGACTTCGCGATAGAAGGGGCGAGAGGAGAATCGTATGAGAGACAATTTTAGTCCAAAAGATACGCCCTGGAGGACAGATAACTGGTTTGTGAGTCCCTGGAACTACGTTGAGGAGGTGACGAAGAACTTCGACCCGCCCAAGAAGGTGAAGATTCACGATGTTACCCTGCGCGACGGAGAACAGCAGGCAGGGATTGTTTTCACCTGGGATGATAAAGTGCGGATTGCCGAAAAGCTGGCGGAAGCGGGTGTACACCGTATCGAGGCGGGCCTGCCGGCCGTCTCCCCCATGGATGAAGCCGCGATCAAAGAGATCGTGAAGCGCAATCTCGGACCGGAGATCTTTTGCTTCAGCCGCTGCATAGTGGACGATGTGAAGAGGGCGGCGGACTGCGGTGTGAGCGGCATCGTCATTGAAATTCCCGCCAGCGCCCACATGGTGGAGCAGGCCTACAGATGGCCCCTCGAGAAAGCCATCGATCTGTCGATCAAGGCGACGGCCTGTGCCAAACAGCAGGGCCTTTACACGGTCTTCTTCACCATCGATGGGACCCGGACTGAAATGGACTTCCTGCTCAACCTGGTGGAGCGGGTAGCCACGGAGGGGCACATGGATGCCTTCACCCTGGTCGATACCTTTGGCGTACTCTCCCCTCAGGCCGCGAGCTACTTCACCCGGAAGGTGAAAGAGCGCGTAGCGAAACCCCTTGAGATCCACTTCCACTCGGACTTCGGTCTCGGGGTGGCCAATACGATCATGGCGGTTCTTTCGGGCGCGGAAGTCATCCATTCCACGGTGGGGGGCATCGGAGAGCGGTGCGGAAACACCGCTATGGAAGAGACGGTGCTGGCTCTGCTGATGATGTACGGAATCGACGTGGGCATCAACTACAGCAAGCTCAATGAGCTCTCCAAGCTTGTCATGGATCTTTCCGGTTTGGAAGTTCCGCCCCAGCGCCCCTTTGTAGGCGATAAAGCCTATACGATCGAATCGGGGATCGTCACCGGCTGGTATAGGAATGCCTTTGAGGAGAACCCGACGACCGTGTTTCCTGTCCGGCCCGAGTTTGTGGGCCACGCCATGCCCGAAATCATCATGGGCAAAAAGAGCGGTGTGGACAACATCATGGTCTGGGCGGAGAAACTTGGCCTCGAAATCGCCGAGGACAAGAAAATGGAGGTTCTCAATCGGATGAAGCGGCGTTCCCATGATTTGAAACGCGTGCTTACCGAGCAGGAATTTAAGGAGATCGTGGAGCAGGTAAAGACCGGAAAATGATCTGCCTCAAGAAACCGGCGACAGGAACATTTTTTGGGGACAGATTTGAAATCAGTCCCCAAAAAAAGGCGAGTTCCCGCGGCAAGCCCTCAAGAGACAAGGAGGATAATGGAGTTCCAGAACGAGCTCACGAAAAGGGGTTTGTATTACCCCCCGGACCCCGGCTCCATGGCGGTTTCAACCATGGGAGGGAATGTGGCTGAGAATGCGGGCGGGCCGAGGGCGTTCAAATACGGCGTCACCAGGGACTACCTCCTCGGATTGGAGGTCGTCCTCGCCTCCGGGGAGGTTCTGCGCACCGGGGGGAAGACCCTCTTTACGGGCTGTTTCACCAATTATTTTGCGGGAGACGTGGGACAGGCGGTCGTTAACGTCCTGAAGAAGCTCCGCCTGGAGATTGAGATTCCCGCGGCCGAGGACTGCTGTGGAATCGCCGCGATCCTGTCGGGGGAGGGAGATCTCCCCCTGAAGAATGTCCAACAGAATATCTCCACCCTGTCCCGGGCCCGTGTGGATGCCGTACTGGTTGACTGCGCCACCTGCGGCGCCGCCTTCCGGAAGGAGTATATCGACCTGCTGAAACGGAAGGGGTTGGACAGCACCCAGGCAGAGATCCTCAAAGGAAAGACGCAGGATGTCATGGAGTATGTTGCCGAAAGGATCCATGAGCTTCCCCTGCGCAAGGACTACACAAGTGAGAAGATCCGGGTGACCTATCATGACCCCTGCCACCTGGTTCGCGCTCAAGGGGTGAGCAGCGCTCCGAGAAAGATCCTCCAGGCATTGCCTCAGGTCGAATATGTAGAGATGGAAGAGGCAAACGCCTGCTGCGGGGGAGGCGGGACCTTCCAGTTTGATTTCCCCGAGATTGCAAAAGGAATCACGGAAAAAAAGATAAAGCGCATTCGCGAGACGGGCGCCCGTGTCGTTGCCACGGGATGTCCGGGATGCCGGGTGACGATCGGCGGCAATATGGACGAACAGGACCGGATCGCCGTCCTTCACCCCCTGCAACTGCTCGACGGCGCTCTTACCGGCAAGGGCCTCGATAAGTTCCCGTTTGCAGGCACAGGCCGGTTGTGCTAAAATTTCACAAATTTTTTTAGAATCCTAAGCGACGGTTTACGAGTGCGTCATGATCGCAGCTATTGAAAGCATCGGCCGGTTCACCCTCAATACGTCCTCTTCCCTGGGCGGCACGCTGA
>MICJ01000086.1:6564-6865 GCA_001830835.1 Syntrophobacterales bacterium GWC2_56_13
AAACGGTCGTACAACAGTGCCTCGCGCATGGTCTTCATCAACCAGATCTACTTTACCGCCGTGCAGATCCTGCCGCTGTTTCTCTTCGTCGCCGTCATTTTCGGATCACTGGTCAACGGCATGGCCTTTCAGGTGATCAAGAACCTGGGGCTGACCGAATACCTGGGACATCTGCTGATGGGGTTCATCGTGACGGAGATATCGCCCTTTATCACGGTGCTGCTCATCGCGCTCCGTTCCAGCTCCGCCATCAATGCCGAGATCGCCGTGATGAAGGTAAACCGGGAACTCGATACGCTCG
>MICJ01000086.1:7040-11387 GCA_001830835.1 Syntrophobacterales bacterium GWC2_56_13
TTCCGCCGATTTGGCGGATGTCATCGTCGTGCTGATCAAGTGCGCGACCTTCGGTTTTTTCATTACCCTGATCCCGATCCGTCTCGGATTGAATGCCTCGCAGGAGCTGACGAGCATTCCCATTGCGGTGTTAAACGGCATGGTCAAGGTCTTTCTGGCCATCGTGGTCATCGAGGTGCTGTCATCGATCGTAAGGTTCATTTGAAGCTCTTTGCGGGTGAAGAGGATCTGGAAGCGGCCCTGGAGAGATTCGCCGCGGCCAATAAGCCGCATCTGGGACTCGTGTCCCTGACAGCGCCTCTGATCTCCAACCTCTCTGTCTGTAACAATATAACCCTGATTCCGCAGTACCACCGAAACATGCCCCGGCAGGAGGCGCGGTCGTTGATATTCGATCTCCTCGGACGCTTCGATCTGGCGGCGATCGCCGAGAAGCGGAATCCCGCCCTGACCGCTGAGGAGCGTTTCTGCGGCATGTTACTCCGGGCGGCGATGGTCCGGGAGGCCGTGGTGGTCCTGGACCGGCCCTTCAGCATCCTGACGCACCTCCAGGACGGCGGTTTTCTGTGGGAGGCCCTGCGCAAGGTTGACGATTTGATTGCAGAAGTCGATATTTTTGATTATAGTTGGCAAAAAGAACGCTATGGGGTAACGGATGACCCGGAAAATTGAATTCAAGGTCGGCCTGTTCATCACCATCACCGCGCTGCTGATCATGGCTGCCATCGGTTATGTCGCCTACCGGAAGGGCGCGTTCGCCAGGGTCTACACCTACACCCTCTCTTCGAAGATGGGCGAGAGCCTGACAGAGGGGATGCCGGTCGTCGTCTGGGGCTTCAATATCGGCAAGGTCAGTTCGCTGGAGTTGAACGAACAGGGGACCGTTCTGATCAAGATCGAGATCCCGGAGCGTCATAACCGGATGATCCGGGCGGACAGCAAATTCACCCTCGAGAAGCCCCTGATCGGTTCGCCGCGGATCGTCGTTTCGGCTGGCAGCCCCCACAGCCCTCCCCTCCCGCCCGGGACCGTTTCGGAGATCGCGTTGTCCAGCGATATCAATGATATCATCCAGAGGGCAAAGCCGATCATCGACAAGGCGGACCGGATCATGGCCAATGTGGAGCAGGTGACCGCGAACCTGGCCGATCCCAGGGGGGATGTGAACCGGATCCTGAAGAACGCGGAGACTCTGTCCGCCCGTTTCGCCAGAAAGGAATCCGTCCTGGAGATGGCCGTCGGCGATCCGAAAAGCGTCAAATCGATTCACGAAACCATCGGAAAGGTCCGGGACATCACGGTTCGTCTCGACGCGCTCCTCGCGAAGGCCGATGCGATCACCGGGAAGACCGGGGAGGAGATCTACGGCCCGGATGGCGTCCTGCCGTTAGTCCGGAACATCCTCCACGACCTTCTGGCGAAACTCGCGAAGATCGACGCCACCCTGGATAACATCAACAAGGTCAGTGCGGATGCCGTCGATTCCACGAAAGATCTGAAGGTCCTCCGGAGCGAGCTGGATGCTGCGGTCACGGCCATCGGCAACCTGGCCGAAGAGCTGGACCGGAAGATTCCTTTCAAGGCCAAACCGGAGATCAAACTGCCATGAAGAAGATTCTCTGCCTGCTGATCCTTCCCCTTCTGTTGGCTGGCTGCGGTTCGAAACCGGCGCCGGCGTGGATCGCGGCGGGCCACCAGCAGTTAGAGACGTTCAAACAGGATTTTCTGACCGGCCGGACGCCGCTCGTCACGGAACTGCATTTCAAAAAGGCCGTTGAGGAGATCAAAAAAGGCGGGAATCTGGACCTGCTGGGGAAGGCCTGGCTGACACGGGTGGCCTTGCAAGTGGCCGTTCTGGGCGAAATGGAGGATGGCGATTACCGGAGGGTCGAAGCCGCGCAGTCCATTCCCGTGAACGGGAACTTTTATCTTTTTCTTTCCGGAGACGCGGCGGCGGTGGAAGGTTCGCTCCTGCCGGAGCAGTATCGGCCGTTTCTGACGGTTCTTAAGAGCGGTGATGTCGGCGGGGCGGAAAAGGCGATCGCAGCCATCAACGATCCTCTCTCCCGTCTGATCGCTGCGGGTCTTGCGGTGCGCCATCGCCTGATCAATGAAGCGATCCTCCGGACGGCCGTAGAAACCGCTTCGCAAAACGGCTGGAAGAGGGCGCTAATCGCTTGGCTGGAGTGTCTGCAGGCCTTTTATGAAGCGGCGGGGGAGACCGCAAAGGCATCTCCTATCCGCCAGCGGATTGACCTCCTTAAGTGAAATTCTTGGAAATCATGCTCCCTTTGCGCGCTGGACATTTTTCGACCCTGCTCGTCCTCGCTTCGCTGCCGGGAAAAAACTCGTGCCTTCGGCGCTCAGACAGTTTTCCCAGCGAGCGCTCCGCTGCGGCGGCATGGTGCAAGGGGACAGATTTGAAATCTGTCCCCAAATCTCCAATACGCGCTTCCGGGACATGATTCCCAAGTTGCACGAAGGCCTCTAAATAGAGATAGATACCTATTTAATCCTGCTTAATTTGGTCCAGCTCGTCTTGTCCCAGGTAGGATCGAGATCTCCCTCCTCGTGGGGGTGAAGGCCGCACTTGCGGGCAAAATAACGGTGGAAGGCGAGGCATCCCGTCAGTTCCGGATGAAAGACAGTCACCAGGACCTCCGGCGATTCGGCGGCGGCGATAAAATCGTCCATCCGAAGAAGTGCCTCCACCCCCTCGCCCACCCGCAGAATCTTGGGGGCGCGGATAAAGGTCAGGGGCACGGGATCGGGTGAAATCTTCGGGACGGATGACTCGCAGGCAAAACTGTCTAGCTGGCTCCCGAAGCAGTTGCGCTGCACCTCGATATCGATCAGGCCCAGATGCGGCGCCTCTCCCGTGAGCTTTCCGGCGAGGAGGATCGCCCCCGCGCAGGTGCCCCAGAGTTTCATCCCCTTGCGGAATCCTCGGATGATGATCTCATCGATCGCGAAGATGCGGAGCAGCCGGGCGAGGCAGGTGCTCTCGCCGCCGGGGAGGATCAAGCCTGCCAACCCATCAAAATCTTTTTCCTGCTTGACAGGCCGGGCGTCGATGCCGAGTCGCTGCAGGTGATCGATGTGCTCGCAGACACCCCCCTGGAGGTTCAGAACACCGATGGGTTTTCCGTTCATCTTACCAGCCGCGTCCGGCCAGGAGCTGTTCCTTGGGGATGGCCGCGATATCGAGTCCCGGCATCGCCTCGCCGAGTCCCAGCGACGCTTCCAAGACCCTGTCCGGATCGTTGAAATAAGCCGTGGCCTTGACTATCGCCCGGGCGCGAACGGCCGGCGCCGCCGATTTGAAGATCCCGGAGCCGACAAAGACCCCGTCGCAGCCGAGCTGCATCATAAGCGCCGCGTCTGCCGGTGTCGCGATTCCGCCCGCGGCGAAGTTGACCACCGGAATGCGGCCGAGTTCCTTCACCTTCAGAGCCAGTTCATAGGGGATGCCGTTGGCCTTGGTGAAACCGGTGACCTCTTCCACCGGCATGGCCGCGAGCTGGCGGATCTCGCGATTCATCGTTCTCATGTGGCGGACCGCCTCGACGACGTTGCCCGTGCCGGCCTCGCCCTTGGTGCGGATCATGGCCGCCCCTTCGGCAATCCGGCGCAGGGCTTCTCCCAGATTCCGGGCGCCGCAGACGAAGGGGATCGCAAAGCGCGTCTTGTCGATATGGCACTCCTCATCGGCGGGGGTCAGGACCTCGCTCTCGTCGATATAGTCTATCTTCAGCGCCTCCAGGATCTGGGCCTCCACGAAGTGTCCGATCCGGGCCTTGGCCATGACCGGGATGGAGACGGCCTTCTTGATCGCGGCGATCATTGCGGGGTCCGACATCCGGGCGACCCCGCCATCCCGCCGGATATCCGCGGGCACCCTCTCCAGGGCCATCACGGCCACGGCGCCCGCCTCCTCGGCGATCTTCGCCTGTTCCACATTGGTCACGTCCATGATGACGCCGCCTTTGAGCATCTGCGCCAACTGGACATTCAGTTCATATCTCTTGGCATCCACGATCTATCGCCTCCCTGAGGATAAATTTACGGCTTCTAAATATCTTTATGGCAATCGTGTATTGCCGTCAAGGATAATTATCAATGCCCAGATAGTCCCAATGAGCCCCTGTTTCACCTGTCCGGCTTTTATACGTGATCCTGCTGTTACCAGTGCATCCTGGTTTTCACGCCGCGCTCATGAAGAAAGCCCTTGATCTCCGCGATGGAATAGGTCCGGTAGTGGATCATCGAAGCGATCAGGGCGGCGTCGGCCTTGCCCCGGGTGAGGACATCGAGGAGATGCTCCGGCTTTCCCGCACCGCCTGAGGC
>MICJ01000086.1:11489-13947 GCA_001830835.1 Syntrophobacterales bacterium GWC2_56_13
CGCGCCGAGGCGCTCCGCCTCCTTCGCCCACCGCAGGGCGTCCAGTCCCGTTTTGGTCCGCCCGCCGTGAATGACCATTTCGTAACCGGAGGGAACCTGTGGATTTGCATTAATTTTTTTGACGTCCATGCCAAGGACAATGCACTGGCTGCCGAAGGCCCTCGCCCCGTCCGCGATGAGGGTCGGATTCTTCACTGCCTCCGTGTTGACGCTGATCTTCTCCGCGCCGGCCAAGATCACCTGCCGCATGTCCTCTACGGTCCGGATGCCGCCCCCCACGGAGAAAGGGATGAAAATCGTTTCCGCCACTCTTTTCACTACGTCGATCATGATCGCACGGCCCTCGGCGGAGGCGGTGATGTCATAAAAGACGATCTCGTCCGCCCCCTGCTCGTAGTACGCGCGCGCCGCCTCGACCGGATCGCCGATGTCGATATTCCCTTGAAATTTTATTCCCTTCGTCAGTTTTCCCGCCCGGACGTCCAGACAGGGGATAATCCGTTTACTGAGCATATTTCCCTCCCCAGCGGCAGAAGTTGGCCAGGATGGCGAGACCCGGCCGGCCGCTCTTCTCCGGGTGGAACTGGACGGCGACGAGGTTTCCCCGGGCGAAGGCGGCGCAGAAGCGGATCCCGTAGTCGGTCCACCCCGCCGCCAAGCCCTCGTCCGCCGGGGCCGGGTAGTAGGCATGGACGAAATAGAACTCGGCATCTTCCGGGATGTCTGCGAACACCGGGTGGCCCTTCCGGAACGCGACCTGGTTCCACCCCATGTGGGGTATCTTCAGCCGCTGCTCCCCTTCCCGGAGATCCGCCGGGAACCGTTTGACCTCGCCGGGGATGATCCCGAGGCAGGGGGTGTCGTCCTCCTCGCTGCGGTCGAAGATCACCTGGGTGCCGAGGCAGATCCCGAGGACCGGTTTTCCGCCCTGCACCCATTTTCGCAGATGAACGTCCAGACCGCTTTTGCGCAGATTCGCCATCGCCGTCCCGGCGGCGCCGACGCCGGGAAAGATGATATGGCTGGCGTCATCCAATAATTTGCAATCATTGGTAATGATGCAGGGTTCATGCAGCGATTCCAGGGCCCGGGCGACGCTGGTCAGGTTTCCAGCCCGATAATCCACGATGCCGATCATGATTTTCCTCTCCATTTCTTTCCCTGCCAACTGTCGCGTTTCTCCAGCTCCCGGTCGATCGCGTTCAGGACTGCGAGCTTGTTTCCCGCCCATGCCGGGCTGAGAAATATATCCCGGTAGCCGTCCGCAGTCAGTCGCTGGATGACCATCTCTGGCGGCAGGATCTCTAAGATGTCGCAGACGGTGCCGACGTACTCCTCCCGTGTCATGAGGCTTATCTCTCCCCTGCCGTACCGTTCGCCGAGCGCCGTCCCCTTCAAAGCAAGAAGACTGTGGATCTTGATTCCCTGAATAGGAAGCGCGGCGATCGCCCGTGCCGTCTCCAGGATCTCCGCATGGGTTTCGCCGGGAAGTCCCACGATGATGTGGACGCAGATCAGGATGGGCCCGCCGGAGGCGCGCCGGACGGCGTCGCGGAAGGCGGCCGCGTCGTGGCCCCGGTTGATCGCCCGGAGTGTCCGGTTGTGGATCGACTGGAGGCCGAACTCCAGCCAGACGTGATCCCGCTCCGCATAAGAGCAGATCAGGGAGAGCGTTTCGTCGGGGACGCAGTCCGGCCTCGTCCCGATCGAAAGGCCGATCACATCCTCTTCCGCGAGCGCCTCGTCGTAAAGCGCACGGAGTGTCTCCACCGGGGCGTAGGTGTTCGTGAACGTCTGGAAATAGGCAATAAATTTCTCCATCTTGCCGCACTGACGGTAAAAAATCATTCCTTGGCGGATCTGGTCGCCGACCGAGGGCAGCGGGCCCGCCTGACGAAGCGCCGATCCCCGCCCGTCGCAATAGATGCATCCCCCCGTGGCGACGCTGCCGTCGCGGTTCGGGCAGGTGAAGCCGGCGTCGATCGGGAGCTTGTGCACCCGGCAGCCGAAGCGGTTCGCCCAGTAGCTCTTCAGATCATAGTAGCGCTTCGTGTTGTTCCAGAAAGACGGCTTTGCCAAGGGGGCCTCGTTTTTTTAAGAAAAGGGGACAGATTTATTTATTGCTTTTCCAATTTCCCTGGGTTAAACACTTACCATGCCAAGAACTTCACGAATAGTAATCGCCGGCTACTCTCGTCATATTATCCAGCGTGGTCATAATAGGCAAGCCGTTTTCGTCAAGGATGGGGATTTTCTTTATTACCTTGAAAACCTGCGGAAATGGAAGGACGCATATGGTTGCAGAGTATATGCGTATTGCCTGATGACGAACCACGTGCACCTGAAAAGAAAATCGAAAGATGGGTGGAATTTCGAAGGCCGGGAAGACCGAGGAAATTGGAAAAATAAATCTGTCCCAATACTGTTCGGCACCTAATTTGCTTTGATTGAGGGATCA
>MICJ01000087.1:0-5688 GCA_001830835.1 Syntrophobacterales bacterium GWC2_56_13
TCACACCGTCCACCCTTTTCAGATCTGCCGCCGGAGCGCCTGGGCAGTGATGTGGATCGGGTCCCGGGAGCCGCTGAACGGCGGCGCGTAGGCTAAATCCAGCCAGCCGGCGTCGTCGAGGCTCAAACCCGCCCACAGCGCGCAAGATAGGACATTGATCCGGCTCACCGCTCCCATCTCGCCAACCGCCTGCGCCCCCAAGAGTTTTCCCATCGCCCGGTCCGCGATCAGCTTGAGCCCCAGCTTCCTGTTGCCCGGCATGGGACCCGCGATCGCGTTCCCCCAGACCAGCGTGCTCACCGGATGGAAACCAGCCTCAATCGCCTCCCGTTCGTCGAGGCCCGTCGCCGCGACCTCCAGATCGAAGACCTTGAAGGACTGAGCCCCCACTATCCCCGGAAAGGTCAGCGCTCCTCCGCCGATGTTTACGCCGGCAACGCGTCCCTGCTTGTTGGCGATGTCGCCGAGGGGGATATTGACCCAGCGGCCGCTCACCCGGTGGAAGGATTCGCAGCAGTCGCCCACCGCATAGACCCCTCCCCGGGGGGTCTGCTGGGAGAAATTGACCTGGATCGCGCCTGTCTTCCCGAGCGGGAGCCCCATCTGCCGGGCCAGCGTCACTTCCGGCCTGATCCCGACGGCCAACAGAATGATGTCCGCCTCCTCCTCGCCGTGGTTCGTCACCAGGCGGAGCCTATGGTCCTTCCCCGCCTCCACGGCCTTCGTTTCCGTCTCCGTGACGAAGCCCACTTCATGGCGCCTGAGCTCGTCCAGAACGACCTGAGAGAATTCGGGGTCCCAGCGGTTCACGGGAAGCGTCCCGCGGTGGTAAACGCTGGTCTCGATCCCGAGATTCCTGAACGCCTCGCTCATCTCCATCCCGATGAAACCGGCCCCGACGATGATCGCCTTCCGGCAGGGAACCTCCCTAAGCCAGGCCTTGATCCGGAGGGCATCGGTGAACTTCTTCAGCGTGAAAACACCTTCCCTGTCCTCACCCGGTATTCCGGGCATAAGCGGCGTCGTTCCCGTTCCCAGGACGACAACGTCGTAAGGCAGTACCCCGCCGTCCGACAGGCGGACCTGCCCGGCCTTCTCATCGACCTCCTCCACCCGGGTATCGATCCGGACATCGACCCCCGTTTCCCGGAACCTTTCCGGCGTCCGGGCGATCAGCTTCTTTTCTTCCTTGATTACATCCCCGATGTAATAGGGCATCGGTCAGGCGGCCACGGAGACCTGCCCGCGCTGCTCAATCATGGCGATCGCGAGCGACGGGTCTCTCCGTCCGGCCTCGGCCGCGACGGAAGCGCCGCCCGCCCCGGCTCCGATAATCACGACCCGTTTTCCCATAGTGCACTCCTTTCTCCCTTTTACCTATTTCCGGCGGAGGGCGTAGAGCGAACCGCCGGCAGCGATCATCAGGAAACAGAGGAGCTGGCCCATGCTGAAGGGGCCAAGGACGAAGCCCAACTGCGTGTCCGGCTCCCGGAAAAACTCGATGAAGAAACGGATGACGCCGTAGCCGATAAGGTAAAAGGCGAACAGGGCGCCGTCGAAGGGGCTCTTCCGACGGATCAGCCAGAGGACGGCGAACAGGACGATACCTTCGAAGAATGCCTCGTAGAGCTGTGAGGGATGGCGGAGCAGGTGCAGCGGGTCGAGGGGGAAGACCATTCCCCAGGGAACGTCTGTCGTCCGGCCGTAGAGTTCGCCGTTGATGAAGTTGCCGATCCGGCCGAAGGTGTAGCCGAGCGGGATGGCCGGGCAGAAGAGGTCGGCGAAGCGCCAGAAATTGATCTTCCGTTTGCGGCAGAAGACAATGGATGCAGTTAGGATGGCGATGGCGCCGCCGTGGTAGGACATCCCGCTTATCCCGATGAAGTGAAAACCTCCGGTAAACTCGAAGGGAAGGAGGATCTCCAGCGGGTGCCGGAGGTAGTAGCCCGGGTTGTAGAAAAATACATATCCCAGGCGGCCGCCCAGTATCACCCCGAGGATCGCCCAAACGAAGTAGTCCTGGATCTGCTCCGCCGTGTATGGGTAGCCCTCGCGCCTGATCCGGCGCATGACGAGGACATAGGTGCACAAGAAGCCCGCCAGGTACATCAGGCTGTAGTAGCGGAGCTGAAATGCGCCGATCTGGAAGAGGTTCGGGCTCAGGCTTGCCGGGATGTGCCGCCAGGCCGCGATAAAATCCTGCATCAGTAGGCTTCTCCTTTCAGTTCTTCGACGTAGAGCTGGGCGGAAAAGGCCGCCGTCGCCCCGTCTCCGCAGGCCGTGACAACCTGGCGGAGGCGCTTGGCGATGCAGTCCCCGCAGGCGAAGATCCCCGGAACCGACGTCTGCATGTGCGCGTCCGTTGTGATGTAGCCGCCCGCATCTACACGGACCAGTTCCCGGAAGGGGGCCGTATTCGGAGTGAGGCCTACGAAGACGAAGATCCCGTTCACGGAAAGTTTGCTGAGGGCCCCCGTCTTGATGTCCTTCAGCCGGACCTCCTGGACCAGGTCGAGGCCGTCGATCGACTCGACGACGGAGTCCCAGGCGAAGGCGATCTTCTCGCTGGCGAAGGCCCGCTTCCGGAGGATCGCCGTGGCGCGGAGGCGGTCACGCCGGTGGATGACCGTCACCTTCTTCGCGAAGCGGGTGAGGTAGAGCGCCTCCTGGATGGCCGTGTCTCCCCCGCCGACGACCGCGACCTCCCGGTTTTTATAGAAGGGGCCGTCGCAGGTGGCGCAGAATGAGACGCCCTTGCCGATGAACCGCTCCTCGCCCGGCACGCCGAGACGCCGCCAGTTAGCCCCTGTGGCGATAATCACGGCGAGCGCCCCGAAGCGCATCTCGCCGGCGGCGATCTCCCAGCCGTCCTTGTCGCCCCACCGCTTCCCCGTCCCCTCCGTCACATCGCCGGAGGCTGTCTCCAGACCGAACTGGACGGCCTGCGCCTTAAAGCGTTCGGCAAGGTCGAAGCCGTTGATCCCCTCCGAAATCCCCGGGTAGTTCTCGATGAGGTCGGTGACGGTCACCTGGCTCACCGTCGAGTCGCCCGCAATCGCGAGCGTCCGGAGGTTCGCCCGGGCGGCGTACATCCCCGCGGTCAGCCCCGCCGGGCCCCCGCCTATGATCACGACATCGTAGGGTGAATTGGAAACCGATTCTCCTGCCATGGTCGCCTGCTCCTTTCGTCCGTCCCTTTCCGGAAATTTGCACTGCCGGCCAGCGAATCAACAAGTTCACCGTATTTCTATTTAATCGACAAAGCGACCTTTTGTAAAGCGCATAATTTTAGGAGTCCTCGCTTCTTCTTGACAGGGCGCAGCGGATTCCCTATAGTGCCGCTGCTTCAACTTACGCTCATGATGATTTGCCAACAGGGAGAACACTTATGCCGGAAAATCCGCTGCATCTGCTCTTGCATCCACGCTCCATCGCCGTCGCCGGCGCGGGCAACAACCCGGCGAAAATGGGCACCCTGCAGGCCCTCTCCCTCCTCAAGGACGGATGGCAGGGGAAATTCTACCCCATCCACCCCAAGGAAAAGACCGTCCTGGGGCACAAGGCCTATGCCTCGCCCCTGGATCTCCCCGAGGTCCCGGACCTGGCCATGCTGGTCGTTCCGACATCCCAGGTCGCCCCTCTCCTCGAAGATTTCGCCAGAATCGGAACAAAGCGGGCGATCGTCGTCAGCGCCGGTTTTAGGGAGACCGGGGAGGAGGGACGGAAACTGGAGGAACGGCTCCGCGAGATCGCCAAAACCTACGGTATTCGTTTCTTAGGCCCCAACTGCATCGGGATACTGAACACCGCGATTTCCCTGAACGTCACCATCTCAGAACTTGAGAAAAGGCCGGGCCGGCTCGGCATGGCATCCCAGAGCGGCACCTACGTGACCCAGACGCTATCCTATCTCCGGGAACGGGGGATCCGCTTCAGCAAGGCGGTCAGTTGCGGAAACGAGGCCGACATCGATATCACCGACGTCCTGGAATACCTGGGCGAGGACGAACAGACGAAGGCGATCATTCTCTACATCGAGGGAATCCGCGACGGCCGGCGGTTCATCGAGACCGCCCAGCGGATCACGCCCCGCAAACCGGTCCTCGCCCAGTACGTCGGCGGATCGGTCGCCGGCGCCCGGGCGGGCTTGAGCCACACCGGCGCCCTGGCCGGTCCCGATTTTCTCTACGACGGCATCTTTCGCCAGGCCGGGATCATCCGCTGCCGCTCCATCGAAGAGCTCTACTCCCACGGGTGGGTCCACGCCACGCAGCCGCCCCTGCGCGGCAACAGGCTTGCCGTCGTCACCAACTCCGGGGGACCGGGAACGGCCATCTCCCATAACGCTGATCAGGGCGGAATGACTGTCCCTCGGTTCTCCGACGCCCTGCAGGCCGGAATCCGGCCGCTGATCATGCCTCATGCCGCCAGCGCCAACCCGGTGGACCTCACCTTCCACCTGGACATGCGGGTCCTGGTGACAACCATCCCCCAGCTCATCATGGAAAGCGGCGAAGTGGACGGCCTCGTCCTCCACGGCGCGATGAATTCCGGCCTTATGAAGATGTTCCATTCCCACGTCAGCGAACTGATGGGCAATATTCCCCTGGAAACATTTCTCGAACAGGCGGCGATTGACATGTCCGACGCCGTAACGCTGCCCCGGAAATATAACCTTCCTCTGATCGTCTCCTCCTTCTTCGGCCGCGAGGACAACAGCACTTCTCTCTATATGGACCACGAGGTCCCCGTCTTCGACTCGCCGGAAAAGGCGGCGTGGGGGATGGTAACGCTCCTGCGGCACAAGGAGATCCGCGAGCGGAAACCGATTGTGAAACCGGTCCTCCCAGCGGAGAATCCCGAAGCCGCACGGATCATCCGGACAGCGCTCGCCGCCGGGCAGAAGGCCCTCGACGAGCGTCAGGCGAAACAGGTCCTGGCCGCCTACGGCGTTCCCGTAACCCGCGAGGAGATCGCAACAACCGAGGACGAGGCCGTGAAAAATGCACGCAGAATCGGCTTTCCCGTCGCCGTCAAGTCCTGCGCATGGGAGATCATGCACAAAAGCGGCAAGGGGCTCATCGCCCTGAATATCCGGACAGAAGCGGCCCTCCGGACGGCATTCCAAGCGATCCGGGAAGTGGCCGGGCAGGAGATCCCGATCCTCGTCCAGCAGATGATCTCGGGCAGCCGCGAATTCGTCGCCGGGATGACCCGTTTCCCCGGTTTCGGCCCCTGCGTCCTGTTCGGCCTCGGCGGCGTCTTCACGGAGGCGCTCAAGGATACGTCATTTCGTTCGGCGCCGCTCAGCCGGACGGAGGCGGAGGAGATGCTCTTCGATATCCGGGCGAAAGAACTCTTAGGCGAGTTCCGCGACCTCCCCGCTGTGGATTGCACGGCCCTGGCCGGCATCCTTCAGGCTGTGGGCGCGATCGCCCTCATCCACTCCGATATCGCCGAGATTGACCTCAACCCCTTGATCATCGCGGGCTCGAAGCCCATCGTCGCCGACGCCCTGATCGTCTTTTAAAAAACCAAGGTGGAGTCGAATGATAGTTTTCCATCAGATGGAAGTGGGCAATTACGCAGTTTTCGCTTATTTGATCGGTGATCCGGAAGCCGGTGAGGCGGCTGTGGTCGACCCGGCCGACGGTGTGGATCAACTCATCGCCGTGGCCGAAAAAAACC
>MICJ01000087.1:5701-21274 GCA_001830835.1 Syntrophobacterales bacterium GWC2_56_13
CTACATCTTGAACACCCACGGGCATGTGGACCATGTCATGGGAAACGCGGAAATGAAAGAAAAGACAGGAGCAAAGATCATCCTCCATGAAGCCGAAGCCCCCTATCTCACAAAGATCGGAGACTTCTGGCTGGAAATGTTTCAGGCCCGGAAATCTCCTCCCGCAGACGAGGTGTTGGCGGACGGGGATATTTTCCGCGTGGGAAGGTACGAATGGAAGGTGATCCACACTCCGGGGCATACCCCCGGGGGTATCTGTCTTTACAACCTTGATCATGGCGTATGCCTGACCGGAGACACCCTGTTTGTCGGGTCCGTCGGTCGAACGGACGGACCAAAGGCTTCCTGGTCCCAGCTTTTTCATTCCATTAAAACGAAGCTTCTCGTGCTTCCCGAGAAAACCGAGATTTTCCCCGGGCACAACTACGGGACGTCCCCTGCCTCAACCATCGGCCACGAACGGGTATTCAATCCCTTTTTGAACGGTTCTCTTCCGGCGGACATCTTCTAAACACTCGTTAAAAATACTTGACATAGGGGCGATTTGAGTGCATTAAAAACCAATAATCGTTATACTAAAGGAGGTGCTTGTATGAAACTGGACATCAAGGGATCGATGCCGAAGAAAATCGATGTAATGGAGCTCTTTGCCCGGGACGGAATCCAAGCCATCGATACCTATCTGCCCGTCGAAACGAAAGTATGGTTCATCAATGAATTCATCGCCTGCGGATACAAGCATGTGGAAACGACAAACTTCTCCCATCCCAGGTTCCTTGTCCAGTCGAAGGATGCCGAGGAAGTCCTTGCAGGATTGAAGCGCGTGGAGGGGATTCATTATAAGACGTACGGGATGACGCCGGCCGCCGCCAAACGAGCCGTGGCCGCCCTGGAGAAGGGACATCCCGTCGACTCCATGGCCTTCACCATCTCCGCAGCGGACCTCCACGGGAAGCGCAACTCCGGCCGGACGAGGGATGAATACAAACCGGAAATAAAGGAAATGTTCAATATTTTCAAGGGCAGCGGCCTTAAGCTCGATATGGCCATTGCCTGCGTGTACGGGTCGCCCTGCGACGGTCCCGTCCCCGTGCAAAACACAATCGATCTCATCAAATGGGGACTCGATAACGGCATCCGCGATTTCACCCCCTGCGACACCACGGGCGAGAGCAATCCGGTCCGGAGTTACGAGTACATGGCACGCCTCGTGGATGAGTTCGGCAAGTACGACAACGAAGCCACGTATCGCATCGCCCACTTCCATGATACCCGGGGCATGGGTCTGGCCAATACCTTCGCCAGCGTCATGGGCGGAGCAAGGCTCGTCGAGGCATCCTTGGGGGCCCTGGGCGGCCAGCCGGCATTCATCGTGGACAACTTTGCGGGGAAGGGCACGGGCCCAAACTACCTCGACGGCGTCGATGTCGGCAACTGCTCTTCGGAAGACATGCTGGTCATGCTCGATGAACTCGGCATCGAGACGGGAATCGATATCATGAGGATGCTGGCCTTAGGCCGCGTCTTGGAGCAGGTCCTGCGCAGGAAACTCCGTCCCTTCACCAGCAAGAACGGTCCGTGCACCCATGGCATCGTGGAGTGGAACGACGGCAAGCAGGGTTACATGTTCGTTCCTCCGTGGCAGGACGGCTATTTCTGCTATCCCAAGGACAAGAGCCAGTTGCGGTAGCACAGACCGGCGTTTGTGGAAAATCATGGCGAGAGTCGAAGAAATCGATGAACGAGTTGTGTCAGGATTTTTCTCTTGACATTCGCTCGGCGCCAAATATAACTTAAAGTATAAACTCCTGGCATTGTCAGGGGTAAAAGATCTCATCCAAAGGGAACTCGAAGGCCGGACATTCGTCTGGGACAAATGCAAAGACAAGGAGGAATAGCATGAGAGAAGTGGTTATTGTCAACGGTGCAAGGACGGCGGTGGGTAATTTTCTGGGAACTTTAAAGGATATTCCTGCGGCCCAGTTAGGCGCGCTCTGCATACGGGAATGTATGAAACGGGCCGGCCTGAAGCCCAAGGCCACCTCCGGCATGTCTGAATGCGCACCGACGAAACTCAAAGGGACAGAACTGATCGATCTGGAGAAAAAATACTGGAAGTGGGATGAATCCGCCCGGGAAATCGAAATCGACGAAGTGATCATGGGCAACGTGCTCCAGGCCGGTCAGGGACAGAACCCTGCCCGCCAGGCAACCATCTATGCCGGTATGCCCAAGGAGACGCCGGCTTTCACCGTAAACAAAGTCTGCGCTTCGGGAATGAAGTCCATCGCTTTGGCCGCCCAATCCATCCAAACGGGGGATGCCGATGTGGTGATCGCCGGCGGCATGGAGAACATGAGCCTGGTCCCTTACGCCTTGCCCAAATTGCGCGAAGGCGCAAGGATGTTCAATGCGGAAGCTGTCGACCTGATGGTTCACGACGGCCTCTGGGATCTTTATGGCGACTATCATATGGGGGTGACGGCGGAAAATATCGTGGAGAAATACGGCATCAGCCGCGAGGACCAGGACAGGCTCAGCCTTGAGAGCCACCAGAGGGCAAGAGCCGCCATCGCCAGCGGCATTCTCAAGACTGAAATTGTACCGGTTATCATTCCCTCTAAAAAAGGGGACATCGTATTCGAGGTGGATGAAAAGCCTATGGACACGACCATAGAGAAGCTGGCGAGTCTCAAACCCTTTTTCAAGAAGGATGGAACGGTGACCGCCGGCAATGCTTCGGGGATCAATGACGCAGGGGCGGCGCTTCTGTTGATGTCCAAAGAAAAAGCGGATGCCTATGGCCTCAAGCCGCTGGCTTATATCAAGTCCTTTTCGGCCGGCGCCGTCGATCCGGCCTATATGGGATGCGCGGTGATTCCCGCCACGCGCCTTGCCCTCAAAAAAGCCGGCTGGACCATGGACGAGATCGAATGCACCGAATTGAACGAGGCTTTTGCCGCACAGGCCCTGGCTAGCATGCGGGAGCTTAAAATGGACTGGAACAAGGTGAACGTCAACGGCGGCGGGATTTCCATCGGCCATCCCATCGGCTGCACCGGCGCCCGGATCACCTATGCTCTGGCCATGGAAATGAATCGCAAGAACTACAGGAAGGGGCTTGCAACCCTGTGTATCGGCGGTGGAATGGGTTTTGCCATCACCCTGGAAAGAAAGTAGCTGCATCCAAACGCCGATCATAACCTGTTTGGGGCTGCGGCCATGACCCTTCCGCCGGCAGCGGGTTATATCGGCGTTTTTTTATGCACCCGGGACAGGTTTGTTTTATGGAAGCAAAGGGGGGGTTCGTATGAATTTAGCCGACGGCTTGAGAATCAGTTCCTGGAGATACCCGGATAAGGTGTGCGCTGTTTTCGAGGACAAACGGGTCACCTACAAAGAACTCAACACCAGGGCCAATCAACTGGCCCACGCGGTCCTGCAAAAAGGGTTCAAGCGGCAGGAAAAAATATCGATCATCATGTACAACAACATCGAGTTTCTGGAAATTTATCACGGACTGGCCCGCGCCAATGTCATTTCGGTTCCCATAAATTTCCGGCTCGTTCCTTCGGAAATGGAGTATGTGATCAACAATTCGGATTCGGTCGGTCTCTTCGTGGGTGTGGAACTTCTTGGAAATATCAATCCGGACCATCTTCCGAACGTCAAAAAAGAAAATATCATCGTCATCGGCCCCAGGGACCAGACGCCTGCAGGCTTTATAAATTACGAGGACTTCATTGCCGGAAAACCAGGATATGAACCCACCGATGTGGATCAAAAGGAAGAGGATATTTTCTACTTCGGATACACTTCCGGAACCACGGGTTTTCCCAAAGGCGCCATGAATTCGGTCCGCGGAACCCAGGACATCGTCAAAAATGTCTATGTCCGCACGGCCAATCGACCCGATATCGATATGTCCCAGCGGGTGATGCTGGCCGTTATCCCCATATGCCACTCCAACAGCGTCTGGTCCACCCTGATCACCTTCTGGGTGGGAGGGACCAATATCATCTTTCCCTCGGGCAAATTCGACCCCGAGAAGATTTTGTCGCTCATCCAGGATGAAAAGGTGACCACCAGTTCCATGGTTCCCACTATGATCACACGGATACTGGAACTTCCCGATGAAGTCAAATCCAAGTACAAGCTCGATTCCCTCACTTCTCTGGGCAGTTCATCGGCTCCGCTGATGACCAGAACCAAAGAAGAAGCCATCAAGTTCTTCAAAAAAGCCCGGTTCAGCGAGGGGTACGGCTCTACGGAAACCGGCGCCCTGACCACCCTGCGGCACAGGGACCAGATACGAAAAGTGCGCAGCATCGGGCAGCCGAACCCGGGCATCGAAATCAAACTTGTGGACGAAGAGGGCAACCCGATCACTCAACCGCACAAGCCCGGGGTGCTCTGGGCAAAGGCGCGCTCCGCCTTCTGCGGCTACTATAAGGATCCGGAAAAAACCCGGCAGGCCATCGACGGCGAATGGGTGACCGCAGGAGATGTGGCCTTCTTCGACGAAGAAGGGTACTACTACTTGAGTGACCGCAAGCACGACATGATCATCTGCGGCGGTGAAAATGTCTATCCTGCGGAAATCGAAGAGTGCATCTCGAAGCTGACGCAGATTTCCGAAGTGGCGGTTTTCGGCATTCCCCATCCGGAGTGGGGAGAAGAGATCAAGGCCGTGGTGACCATCGTGGAGGGGCAACACGTCTGCGAACAGGAAATCCTCGATTACTGCAAAATGAACCTGGCCGGGTACAAGCGTCCACGGTCCGTAGAAATCGTCGAGGATTTCCCGCGCACCGCAACCGGCAAGGTTCTCAAACGGATTTTACGGGAACCTCACTGGAAGGGACAGGAGCGGAACATATAAACCGGCTGGTCCCCGGGGATCGAGCCTCTCATACCGGCGGAAGGGCGCCGTTGAAAGACACGCTCTTCCCCCGGTAACCCTGTTTTCCCGGCTCTCTTAGGTCAACCTTATCAAGCCCTTGGTGAATGTTTTGAACCACGGAAAGTCCAAGCTCTGGACGATGGTTTTTCTGTGCTTCCTTTCTAACATCCTCTGTTTTCTGGACCGGATCAACATTTCCATCGCAGCGCCTTTCATGATGGAAGCCTTCGGCTGGAGCAAAGCTGAGATGGGGGTCATCTTTTCGGCCTTTTTCGCCGGTTATGTTCTCTTCATGATCCCCTGTGGAGTGGCGGTGGACCGGCTTGGGGCGTACAGGAGCATGGCCGCCGGGATGGTATGGGGATCCCTGTTTACCTGCATCACTCCTTTTTTCCCCCGCATCGGATCGATTTCCCTGTGCCGGTTTCTGGTCGGAATGGGACAGGGGTTCAATTTTCCTGCCATCAATCATTGGATCGCCCGCCACGTGGGTGTCTCGGACCGTGCCAAGGTCCAGGGTTTTACCCTGTCGGGGATCATGCTGGCCTCGGTGATCGGCTTTCCTGCGGGTTCCTGGATTATCCGGATGTGGGGATGGCCCGCAGTGTTCTATGTCTCCGGCGCAGCCGGGCTGGTCTGGACGCTTTTCTGGCTTCCCGCGGTCAGGGTGTTTTCCCTGAGCGAAAGGGAAACCTCCGGGTACGCGCGGAAACCGATCCCATGGAAGGCGTTGCTGGCTCACCCTTCGGCCCTGGGGCTTTCCCTTTCCTACTTTTGTCACGGCTATGCCGGTTACCTCTTCATGGCATGGCTGCCCACGTATTTGATGCAGGTCCATGGGTTTTCTCTTACCGGAATGGGTATCGGCGCGGCCCTTCCGGCGCTTGCCTCTTCCATTTTCATGAACTTGTCCGGGTGGCTCTCCGATTCCTTTGTCAAGCGCGGCAGAACCCAGGAGTTTAGCAGGAAAGGAATCCTTTACCTGGGCATGGGAGGATCCGGTGTTTTTTTGCTCGGCATGATCTGGGTAGAAAATCCTTATGCGGCCGTATGCCTTCTCACCCTGTCTTCCGCATCAATGGCCCTTTCCACTCCGATCTACTGGATGCTTTGCGTAGACATAGCTCCCCGGCATGCGGTGATTCTCTCTTCCATCATGAATACCTCCGGAAATATAGCAGGGGTTGTCGCCCCTTTATTGACCGGATGGATGGTCTCTTTCCTGAACGACTGGAATACCGCCATCGCGGTGGGCGCCGCATTTACATTTATCGGAGTAGGCATCGCTTTTAAGATGATCGGCTCTTCGGAGATCGAAGGGCTACAGGAGACCCAGAGCGCTTCGAACCATCCTGCCGATGATAGCGCGCAGGGTGTCGAAGGGAACCAGTTGGAATAAAGGCAAAGCGTGATACTTTCCGGCAATTTCCTCTACCAGAAGTCCCAGATCCTGCAACTCTTCGTAACGGTTCCGTATACGCTCCCTCTGCTTCCGGGTGGCTTCCAGGCTCCTGGGGATGATCGACCCGGCGTCCTTTCCCGTCAGCACGCCGCCGTGCTCGTAGGCCACCATCCGTATGGCAAGCGGCTCAAGCTTTTCCAGGCTGGTAAGATAATCGTCGTAGTCGTGGTTTGCCGACACGGTGAGATCCTGTCTTTCTTCATCCGGAAAGGGGACGGAATCTGCCGGAAAAAACATCCCCAGTTCAGGAATGTAGGCGGTGAGGGAACATCGGGAATGACCCGGCGTTTGAAAAAATCGCAGTGTCAAACCCCCCAGGTCCAGATGATCCCCGTCGCCCACCGGATGCGCCACAGGAATCTGCTGAAAGTCAAGAGGGATGTCGTCGACGCGGTGGGGGCGTTTTAGCGCATTCAGGGTCTGCCGGTTTACCGACCGCATCATTTCGATCGCCTGGGGCTTATTCATGATGTGGGCCGCACAGGCCGATGCCACGATCTGAATATGCGGGTATTTTTTCATGATATAGGGGACCGCGCCGCAGTGGTCATAATGGGCATGGGACACCACAAGGTAGCGGATCTTCTCGCGGTCCACCCGATAGTGGTCCAGCTGGGATTCAAGCCGGGAAACCTCCCATGCCACTCCACCGCCTACCATTGCATGTTGTTCTCCCATCACAAGGTACATGCAGATGTTTCGCGATCCCAGGAACAGGACCTGTGGGGTGATGAAACCGGGTTCTTGGATAATCATCGGAGCGCCTCGTTCCTTTAACCTTTTACAGAAATCGGGATCCCTTGCCCGGGTCGGGGGGAGCGTTCCCCTTTTTTCCGCACTATGGAATAGGATGCCTGCGCTGTCAATTCTTTTTGCGCCACCGGGTTGGGGTGAGAGCCATTTTTTACCTCCTGAAGCTTTTCGACTTCTGAAAAGCGAAACCCGCATACCTGCGGAAAGCCGCCCTTATCTTGCCCGAAGGACCGCATTTTCGGATCGGCGCCCGTTCAAATAAGATACCCCGCAGCAAGCAGCGGGGTATCTTGATGGACCAACAGCACTTTCTTCTTCGTCGCAAGCGACGGGGAATAAACCCTAAAGCGATTTAAATCTTGACATCATCAGGGGAATAGTACCTAAAACTGGCCATTGCATCCATAACTAATTGATAACATTAGATATAGTATTTAGAATGGGTGAATGGCAAATTTGGTAACAGCGGTTTTGCCCTTGGCGGCGGATGCGAGTTGGCCCTGGTCTGCGATATCCGTATAGCTTCGGAAAGCGCCGTATTCGGCTTGCCTGAAATCAAAATCGGCGTGATCCCTGGAGGCGGAGGCACCCAGCGGCTTCCAAGGCTCGTCGGTCTGGGAAGAGCCAAGGAACTTCTTTTCGGCGGCGATTCCATCGATGCCGTGGAAGCATACCGGATCGGTCTTGTCAACAAGGTGGTGCCAGTGGATTCACTGCTGAACGAAGCCCGGAAAACGGCGCCGATATGGCAGAAAAAAACCCCGCATCTCCGATAGGAGAACGGGGTTTTTATTTCCCGGCAAGGACGGGTCAGCGTGTCCACGGGGACAGATTTAAAATCTGTCCCCGTGTCGATACATCGGAATGTTTTCGATAGTGATATTGGCGAGTTCAGAGACATTGAGTTTTTCGCTGGCGTCCAGAATCTCCAGACCGACGATGTGGCCCTGCTCGTCCAGATCGGCTGTAACCCCCTCCTCAATATCGATCGAGTCGGCAATCCCGGCATCCCGCAAGCGGATGTACAGCGCGTCGATATTCTTGCTATATTCAATCTTCATGGCGGTTTTCTCCAGCAAATGGCCTTTCCCGGACGGTCACCGTGATCACCAGAATCGCATCCGTTTCTTCTTTAAAACGTCACCCTCAGATATCGCCCGTTTAACCATCGGGACGTATTTATGCGACCCTTGACGCCCGGCAAGAGAAGTCCGGATCGCTGATGACCGATTCCACTTCAGTCTCGCCGGCACCCCGCTCCCTGCCTCCGTGCCGTTGGCGGTGAAGGCGAACAAACATAGCCTACCCCGGACACAAACATCCCACGCCTGTCAAGAGATATATCATACATATAATACACTACAAACGAGCCGCCCAAAATTGAACATTCCTGTTTTCAATCAATTGGTTGGATATGATGTGTCGCCTTCAAGGTGTCGATGTTGGGGGTCTATTATACCTTTTGCTAAAATAGCCGCACCTATCGCAGCGGTTATTTGGGGCTCTTCAGGCACTTTAATCGAACATCCCGATATTTTTTCCAATGCCCTCAAAACCCCAGGATTCTTGGCTACCCCGCCTGTCAGAGCAAACCACTTATCACCTCCGATGTATCTTTTCGCCAAGGAAAATACCCTCTGTGATACAGCCCCAAAAACACCGGCTATAATTTCTTTTTCGTCAGTTCCTTTCGCAATGTGGCTCACAACTTCACTCTCCGCAAAGACCGTGCATACACTGCTAATCTCGACTGCGCGATCTTCATCACCCCCCATCGTGCCAAATGTTTTTACGTCTACCGAGAAAACACCAGCCATTAACTCAAGATACCTTCCAGTACCCGCTGCGCATTTATCATTCATGGCAAAATTCTTGACATGTCCTTTTTTATCCAGCTGTATGACTTTGAAATCCTGCCCTCCTATATCGATGATTACCCTAACATCTGGAATTAGCCAAGCTACCCCTCTAGCCTGACAGGTTATCTCGGATATTTGCTTTCCCACATCAACATTGTACCTTCCATAGCCAGTAGAAACTATAACCCGTATATCCTTCTCGAGTAAGCCCTTATCAGCGGCGCCTAATTTCAAAATTTCGTTACCAGATCTCCTCGAATTACCACCTGTTGGAATCACATAATGTCCATATATCTCATCATCCTTTAAGAGCACTAACTTCGTTGAAACTGATCCTATGTCTAATCCTCCATAGATGTCAGCCATTTTTTCGATTATCCCCTCTCGCACTTATGCATGGCTCAGCATCTCAATAAAACCTTCAATCCGTGTTCTAACACCCTCTATATTGCCCAAACTATAGTTGTCATGAATGAGAAGCATGGGAATCCCCTGCTCATCAAGATAATCTCGTAAATCAGGGTAATCCATTTTGTGTGGGTCACAGAAATTCAACATATATCCAATAACTCCATTCGCGTTGTACTCTCGTATTAAGTCCAATACGTAATTAAATCTGTTTAAGCCGGGACCTCTATCAGTTCTGGGACACATAAATGCATCAAAATAAGCCTTTGTAAGCCCCTCCCAAACCCCACCTGATGTGTCAATGTTAAATAGACAAGTTTTGCTCCCAATACACGTATCATCGATTACAATATGTGCACCCATATCTTCGATCATCTCGAACAGATTCGTATCATCTATTATGCAACCCCAAAACATAAGCCTTGGAGATTTTTCTTGAGATTGCTTTCTCTCAGCAATCTCACTCATAACTTTTTTCAAAAAAACATTAAAGTTTTCCGGAGGAATTGAACATCCTGTCAATAAGATCTTCAGTATTTCGCTTCCTGTTACTCTTGGCGGATCTTCCTTACGCAGGGAATAAAGATATTTGATTAGCTGGCGATTTTGGTTATATAGCTCTATCGTATCAATTATGTCAGCCTCGCTGATTTTATGACCAACAAACCGTTCCAAGCTCTCTTTGAAAAATAACAACTCTCTTTTAAAGAATTTCCTAGACCACTCGGACGTTCCATGTGGGGCATTAAACAAATAGCTATATTGCTTCTTTTTATAAGTGTTCCATATGCCATATATTCTTTGTGCTGCGTCGCAACTGTGTGATATCACTCTTCCATCTAAAAAATCCATTTCTCCCTTCAAATCTTGCTCGAAGCAGTTACGAATGTATGGACACCCAAGGGGCTCAACACAATCATCCGCCTCTATAATCTCCCCTCGTTTTCCCGTAATCCGATAAGGAATCATTCCTGCCGCGCTTATTAATTCAGGAGGAGCAAAATTACAGAGATATCCAATAATTTTTTCCCCTGTTTCTCCATTTCGTAATAGCAAATTTCTATTCTTGTACATCTCCTCCAGTTTTTCAAGTTCCGCCATATCTCTCTGACCCATTTCACATCTCCCGCATTCGTCAAATTTCTTGACTGTTGCTCTTCTTTTGCACTTTCTTATATTTTCTATATTCCATCATCTCTATGAACGGCTCGATCTGCGCCTTGAATCTTGCATCCGACCACTTTCGCGGATCAGCCATATCACTCTCGAACACCAAGGCAGGGACATCTGCCTTTTCTAGAAGATTCTTATAGTGAACTTGTCCCCAGCTTATAGCTCTGCATGAATGAGTTCTGTGCATCACTGCTCCATCAATTTCATACTCATCCACAAGTTCCAATAGAAATTTACTGCCCACGCCTAACATAATGCCTGGGTTGCAAATTTCCGGCATGGCTTCTGTCCGGCATTCATGATACCAGCTCGCTCTCTCCCATATCCTTTGAACTAATCCTTCAACGGGGTCCTTAAGATCAACATCCACAAAAGGGCCCGGGTAGTAAACCGATTCAAATACACTAACAGCGCCCAACTTTTCCAGATAGTTAAACATACCAAGGTTGAAATATGGCGGTATCCCTGCAAAATACATTCTATACTTTTCATTTTTTACAACGCCTTGCCCATTTGCAACTCGCTCTTTCATTTCAGCATACAATGCTTTATAAAATTCGAGACCTTCCTCTTTTCCCAACATGAAGAGTTGCGGAATAATGCAAGTGAAATAGTCTGCAGCGCCCATTGGGCAGGGTTTTGCTTTCCTCAATTCCAGGCTTTTACACCAGTAATACAAAGATTCTTGAGATATCTCCATGATTCTTCTGAACCGAGTCACATCAAACTTTTTTCCAAGTTTCTCCTCAAGAAACACTATTTGTCCCCAAATATCCTGTCTTAATTGTTCGAGATAGTGTTCTTTTATTCTCTTATCCTTGATATCAATATCGTACGGCGGCGACATGGGATCTGAATTAAAAATTGGAACATTGATGTACCGAGTTGCTATAGCTTGAAACCACTTGTAGCGAGGATCACATAAATAACCTGACCCGAGTAACACCACAGGCTCTCCCATTCCGCCAGGATAAGGTGACTCTGGTGCCACTCCGCCCACGTCCTTAGACCTCTTGCAATAACCCATGGTATTCGTCAAGTATGCACAGAGGTCACCTGTGTATCCTTCCTGCTCAGCCATTGCTATGAACTTCTGCGCTACAAGCTGAGATGCGCAGAATGCTCCGAAGTTCTCAGGCCATTCCGCTTCAATATCGAATGCCATTAATAGCTCTGTAGGAACTCCATGCATGCACCATGCGATATTTTTTCGCTTTCCAAGACCACGGTCATAGAAAGAGGGCAGCATCTTTCTTGCATTTCTTGCCGTCTCAAGGGATCGTATCGCTTTCGCCATCTCACTCATTCTTTATCCTCCTGGCGATTACGCCTATTCGCATTTCCGCGTCCCGCTATGCATGGAATCCACGCTCCATTGAAGCGCCTGAATTGACCCACTTTGGCCTCTGCCACTAGCCTCTTGGCATTTATGATGCAAGTCTCTAAAGTGCATGTCCTGTCAGTTTATCTTTCAGCGGCGGTCAGATATCTAAGCTGCCCTTTTTACTCCTGGCTAGCTTTTTTGATTCTCGCCCTTTCTTTTTGATCCCATACTCCTAGGGGTTGAAAGTCCGGTATGATGGGGAGTCCTGATTTGGCGTCTGGTGAAGATGCCTCCCTCGATACGACTACGTCTAAAAGCGCCGGCGCACTTTTAAATGCTCTATCGATGGCACTTGCCAAGTTGCTTGGATCCTCTATTCTCTCTCCATGCAAACCCAATGACCGTGCCATGCCGGCATAATCACACGAAGGCAGTTCCGTAGCAACAATACGACCATTGAATCTTTCAATTTGATCATTTCTTTCAATGCTCCACGATGCATTATTAGCCACCACAAACACGACTTTTGCCTTATGCCGTTTAGCAGTATCAATATCCATCGCGCTTAATCCAAAAGCGCCATCACCGACTACGACGATCACCTGCCTGTCTGGATGAACCAGGGCCGCACAAATGCCAAATGGGACGCCGACACCGAGGCAACCAAATCCTCCTGGGTCCATATGAATACCGCCATTTAAGCTGATTCTTGCAAAAGACAGTATATCGCCTCCATCAGTGATTATTATTGCATCTTTATTTAGGTAATCTCGTATCGCTCCCAAGAGTCGATAAGGATGCATCGCCCCATTAGAACCAGCCGGTGCCTTTTTCATATCAGCATTCAGTTTTTTGCGTCTTTCGTCATTGCATGTGCGAATGTCCCTGATCCAGTCTTTATCAACACACGAGGTTTTTCTAGCACCTCTCTCTATCATCATTTCCAAAACTTTCGAGACAGTCCCCCATATCTCAACATCACCACGGCGATTCATACGTAGCTCCGCTGCACATGTACCAATCCGTATGAACCGCGTATTTGGAAAAATGGCACGCGAGCCATAAGCAAGTTGGAAATCCATACTACGCCCAATCGTCATTAATACATCAGCTTCTTCCATAGCACGTCCTCTTGACGCGGGCATGTTGCTAGGATGATCATCTGGGACCATGCCCCGACTTTCCGTCGTGTCAAGATATACTGGCTTCAGCATGTCCAGCAGTTTTATTATTTCTTGCTGAGATCCACGCGCGCCTCTTCCCGTCATTATAAGAGGTTTCCCCGCTGACCAAAGCATCTCAACCGCAACATCTATCACTTTCGCATCAGGAATGCTGAAATATTCTTTTCTCTCCCCGAAAAGATCGTCATCTACCATGTCTTTAGATAAAGTTTCACGCAACAAGTCAGTGGGAAAATCTATGAATGAAGGCCCTGGCTCATTGCCCTGTCCTTTGGCACAAGCAAACGCTTCATCCAACTCTCTCAATACATGCGGTGCATAGGCTATGGTACGCGCATATCGGCAAATAGGCTTTACGATATCCACCTGAGGCAGTTCCTGTAGAGGATTCATATATTTCTGAGGCCGAGGGGGTATTCCTGATATGACCAACAAAGGAACTCGTGAGATATGTGCATTAGCGATGCCTGTCACAGCATTAGTCATTCCTGGCCCAGCAGTTACGGTGGCAACTCCAATATTTCCTGTCAATTCGGTGTACGCTTGGGCCATATGCACCGCAATGCGTTCATCACGAACATCTATAATTTTTATACCAAGCTGGTTCAGATAGTCCCAGATGGGCAAGATGTGCCCACCACAAATCCCGAAAATTCGATCAACTCCTCTTTCCTTTAAGAACTTCGCAATGAGATATGCAACTTCAACTGAATTATTCTTTTCTGCTTCTATTTTACTTACCTCGACTTTTTGGGGTATTTTCGTGCTAGACATTTCCCAGAATATTTTATTCATTTCTAACCTCTTAAATATTTTTTTATAATCACGTACCAGAAAACCCTCTTCTTGGCGTGGAATGAATGGTCCCTATAGCGAAAATTAATGGAACAGCGAATCTGCCAATCGTGGCTCCATAAAACTTGCGTGCTCATAATCTAAGGTGGACCCACTTGTCAAGACAATTTTTAGAGATAATAAGATACCCCGCCGCAAGCAGCGGGGTATCTTGATGGACCAACAGCACTTTCTTCTTCGTCGCAAGCGACGTGGAATAAACCCTAAAGTGATTTAAATCTTGACATCATCAGGGTAAAAGTATATTTGATGGCCTCGTAAAAAGTCAATATGCTGCGTTGCGCTGCATGTTTCGTCAGCAAGATTAACCCTACTGCCGGAGACTTATCGTACCTTAAGAATGGAAATCAAACAGAGCACAAGGAGGAAGAAGAATGGAGATCAAGGGGTGTACTGCCATTGTCACCGGGGGCGCTTCCGGTCTGGGGGAGGCAACCGTTCGAATGCTGGTGGACCAGGGCGCCAGGGCCGCCATACTGGATTTTGATGAAAAAAGAGGGATCCAGCTGGCAAAGGAACTGGGCAGCCCGGTGATTTTTTGCAAAACCGACGTAACCAATGAAAAAACCGTTCAGGAGGCAGTGGAAAAGACGGTTTCCGCCTTTGGCGGGATCCATATCGCCGTAAACTGCGCCGGGGTCGCAACCCCCGCAAAGGTCCTTTCAAAGCGCGGCCCCATTTCCATCGAAGAATTCAGCCGCGTGGTACAGATCAATTTGATCGGCACCATGATTGTGATCAAGCATGCCGCCGACCAGATGGTGAAAAATACCCCTAATGAAGACGGTGAAAAGGGAGTGGTGATCAATACGGCCTCGGCGGCCGCCTTTGACGGCCAGATCGGCCAGGCGGCTTACAGTTCTTCCAAGGCTGCGGTGGTGGGTATGACCCTTCCCATTGCCCGCGAGTTTGCCGATTATGGCATCCGGGTGGTGACCATCGCCCCGGGTCTTTTCGATACCCCGATGCTGGCCGGCCTTCCGGAAAAGGCGAAAGAAGCGCTGGTCCTGATGGTGCCTTTCCCCAAACGGCTCGGAAGACCGCCGGAATATGCCATGCTGGCAAAGCACATCATCGAAAACCCGCTTTTAAACGGAGAAACCATAAGGCTTGATCAGGCCATTCGAATGGCTGCAAAATAAACGGCCCCGGGCCAAAAGAAAGGAATTTAAAATGGAATACCAGACAATACTCTACGAAGTGGAAAATGGCATCGCGCTGATCCGTTTGAACCGTCCCAAAAGTTTGAATGCGTTCAACAACGAGCTGATCGGAGAACTGGGCGCTGTTTTTGACCGGATCGGTTCAGACGACGCCATCTGGGCCGTCATCGTCACCGGAAGCGAAAAGGTCTTTGCGGCCGGCGCCGATATCAAGGAGATCGTTGAAATCGCTTCTCCGGTTGCGGCTCACGCTTTTGTCTCTCGCATACACGCCGTGTTCGATAAGATCGAAAGACTGTCCAAACCGGTGATTGCAGCGGTGAGCGGTTTTGCCCTTGGCGGCGGATGCGAGTTGGCCCTGGTCTGCGATATCCGTATCGCTTCGGAAAGCGCCGTATTCGGATTGCCTGAAATCAAAATCGGCGTGATCCCTGGAGGCGGAGGCACCCAGCGGCTTCCAAGGCTCGTCGGTCTGGGAAGAGCCAAGGA
>MICJ01000088.1:0-786 GCA_001830835.1 Syntrophobacterales bacterium GWC2_56_13
CTTCCTGCAAATCTTCACCCATGATCATCCTTTCCCGATCAGGATTGTAAAATTGACTGTAAATAGGTCGTAAGATTGGCATGGTTGTTGGTGATTTTCAGCTTGCGGCGGATGTGTTCACGATGCCGGTTGACGGTTGCCGGGGATACGCTCCGCATCTGAGCGATTTCCTTGGTCCGCAATCCGTTCCTGATCATGCTGCAGACGCTGATTTCCGTCGGAGTCAAGAATTGATACTGATGGAGAAACCGGTTGATGAACGGGGATGTAATCTCCTCCAGATTGGTCCTTAGAATATCCGCGTATTTCCGCTGGGCCTTTGGCAGTTCGAGAGACAAGGCATGAAGGATCGGCATGATGACTTTTTCGATATTTACCTGCATGTCCTTATATATTCCCTGCTTTTCTCTTTCGATGTTCGCCATGACGGCCCGCAATGCCGCATTTGCCTCCTGCAGCGCCATCCGTTCCAGCAACAGTTGCCTGTTGTTTTCCTGCAGTTCCCTTTCCGCGGCAATCCGCACAGCGATTGCACTGATCCGCTGGGCCACCTCGTCGAGCAGCACCCGTTCCTCTTTGAGAAACGGCCCCTCATCGGATGGCGGCCGCTCCTCCAGATAAAAGATCGTCACATCACCCGCCGATTCGTTGTACATCATGATCTGCGACGACTGCCGCCACTTTGTCACTTTATAATTTCTGCTTTTAAAGGTCTGATCCTTAAAGACAATCCGCGCGCAGGCCATTTCCGGATACTGCCAGGAAAGAGGAAGAATATCCGCAAGA
>MICJ01000088.1:793-9475 GCA_001830835.1 Syntrophobacterales bacterium GWC2_56_13
GGAAGTCTTCCATGGAATCACAGTAGCGCTCTGCCAATCGGGCGATGCTGTACAGACAGTTCAATTCTTTGATGCGCTCACGGAGGGCAATTTCCACCTGCTTCGGTTCCATGTCTTCACGCTGGGGAATCCGCCAGAGGAATGCAATCCAATCGCGGGGATCTCCTTTTCCTGTAAAATCCTCTCTTAATGAGCCTGTTTGCAAAGACATAACAGCGGGCCTCCTTTGCCAATATAATATGGGCAATCAATAGGGGATAACTATGTATGTTAATGACTATAAATTATAGGCATTAAGAGTGCATTTTGATCTTATTTACGTACAGTATTTTAACAGTTAGAAGAGTACAACGCAATAATATTTTCATAAGGAGGTTCCGTTGACCATGACAACGCTTAACTCCATCCTGACAGGAAGGCGAAGCCAGCCGCACATGCTTATCGAGGTGTTGCAGGACGTGCAGGAACTTTACGGCTACCTGCCGAAGGAAGCCATGAGTGCCGTTGCGCAGGAACTGGGGATTCCGCTTATGGAGGTATATCGGGTTGCGTGCTTCTACAAGGCCTTTTCCCTGAAGCCGCGCGGCAAGCATGTCTTTACAGTGTGCACGGGCACGGCATGCCACGTCAGAGGAGCAAGGCTCCTCATCGACCAGGTCAAGGGACAACTGAACATAGAACCGGGTGAGACGACGGAAGACGGCCTGGTCACCATTGTGAATGTGAATTGCGTCGGGGCCTGTGCTTTAGGGCCCGTGGTTATACAAAACGGGGCCTATTGTCACCATATGACACCAGGAAAACTCCGCAAGGCCATTGATAAAACCAGGGGGAAAAAGAAGAAGGAGGAGAGGGCCCATGCGTAAACTCAAGGGGTTGAGCAACCTGGAATCTCTTCGCAAAAAGCTTCTGGCGGAAAGAAAGCGCATCCGGTCAACGATTGTTATCTGTGGAGGGACAGGTTGCCAGGCATCAAAATCACCGGAAGTGATCGCTGCGATTAAGGAGGAAATGACGAGGCAGGGAATGGAAAAGAAGGTTCACGTCCGTGCCACGGGCTGCCACGGTTTCTGTGAGCAGGGACCGATTATGGTTTTTGAACCGGGCAGCCTCTTTTACTGCCAGGTCAAAGCCGAAGACGCCAAAGATATCGTAGCCAAGACGGTTAAAAACGGCAAGGTGATCGAAAGACTTCTCTACACAGATCCGGTTTCCGGCAAGAAGGTCCGCACAGAGGCGGAGATTCCCTTCTACCAGGGCCAGGACCGGCAGCTCCTGAACCACAACCGGTCGGTTGATCCTTGCGCCATCGAGGACTATATCGCTATCGGCGGATACGCAGCCCTGGCAAAGACCATCGCCGGTATAGTGCCGGAAGCGGTCATCGGTGAAATCAAAGCATCTGGCTTACGGGGGCGGGGAGGAGCGGGCTTCCCCACGGGACGCAAATGGGCTGAATGCGCGGAGGCGCAGGGGGACGAGAAATACCTTGTCTGCAATGCCGATGAAGGGGATCCGGGGGCATACATGGACCGATGCCTTCTTGAGGCCAATCCCCACCTTATTCTCGAAGGGATGATGATCGGCGCCTGGGCAATCGGCGCATCCACGGGTTACGTCTATGTCCGAAATGAATACCCGCTTGCCGTGCAGCATGCCAGGATTGCCGTTGAGCAGGCCAGGAAGCTCGGACTTCTTGGTGAGAACATCATGGGAAGTTCTTTCTCCTTCGATGTGGAAGTTGCCCGGGGAGGCGGGGCCTTTGTCTGCGGCGAATCCACGGCGCTCATGGCCTCGCTGGAAGGCAAGGTGGGCGAACCACGCGCCAAGGATATTCACACCGTCAAGGACGGCCTCTGGCATAAGCCCACGGTGTTGAACAATGTGGAAACTTGGGCCAACGTGCCCTCCATCATCCTCAACGGCGCCAAGTGGTTTGCCGCTAAAGGCACCAAGGGCAGCAAAGGCACAAAAATTTTCGCTCTTACCGGACAGGTCAAGAACACGGGCCTTGTCGAGGTGGCCATGGGAACGCATCTGAATAGAATCATTTTCGATATCGGCGGCGGATCAAAAAACGACAAGGCCATTAAAGCGGTGCAAACCGGCGGTCCCTCCGGGGGCTGCCTGCCGGTCGGCAAATTCGATCTCCCCGTTGACTTCGATACGCTTTATGAAGCAGGCGCGATGATGGGTTCCGGCGGCATGGTGGTCATGGATGAAGGAACCTGCATGGTCGACGTGGCCAGGTATTTTCTGAACTTCCTCCGGGATGAATCATGCGGCAAGTGCGTACCCTGCCGCGTCGGCGTCGACCGGCTGCTGGAGATCGTGACGGACATCGCGGAGGGCCGGGGCCGCCGGGAGCAGATCGCCCTTCTGGAAGAACTGGCGGACACGATCAGCGTTGCCTCTCTGTGCGCGTTAGGGAAAACAGCGGCCAATCCGGTCTTATCTACGTTGCGATACTTTCCCGAAGAGTACGCCGCCCACGTGGACCATAAAAAATGCCCCGCCGGTGTCTGCAAAGCCCTGATCAGTTATTCCATTCAATCCGACAAATGCAACGGCTGCGGTAGCTGCCTGCGCGCCTGTCCTCACGACGCCATTGATGGCAGAAAAAAGAAGGTCCACATCATTGATGAAAAGGAATGCCTCAGATGCGGCATTTGTGTCGGGGAATGTAAGTTTGAGGCAATCATGGTCAGATGACGAGGTGAAATATGCAACAGTATGTGACACTGAAAATCGATGACGCCCGGGTACAGGCAATCAAAGGAGCGAGCGTGCTTGATGCGGCCATGGCATCCGGCATCTGCATCCCCCATCTGTGCTATGTTCCGGTTCTGAAAGACAGCGGCGCCTGCCGCCTGTGCATCGTGGAAGTGGTCAATGACGGCAGGACGAAAATTACGGCCTCCTGCACCCTCAACGCCGAGGACGGCATGGTGATCCGCAGTAATACGGAAAGAATCAGGAAACTGCGGAAAAATATCGCCGAGCTGCTGGTTGCCCAGGCGCCGAACTCGCGGGCCGTCCAGGATATTGCCGTGCGTTGTGGCGTGAAGGAGGTTCGCTACCCCTTCCGGAATGACAACTGTATCCAATGCGGACGCTGCGTCCGCTACTGCACAGAATACAGCAAGGCCAACGCCCTTGGCTTCGTCGGACGCGGCAAGAACCGCCATGTGGAATTTGCGCTCGGGTTTCGCCGTGACTTCTGCAAAAAATGCGGGTTCTGCACCGAATACTGCCCTATGTCCGTAACGCCGTGTGGTGGAGCGATGAAAGCCGGAGAGGGGCGTCTGTGCGCTAATTGCGAATCCCAGATAGCAATGGCGGATAAGTTTTCCGGGGTCTGCGTGCGATGCGAGCTGGGCAGAGGCTTTGGATGCGTCCGCCAAACCTATGTATAAGAAAGGTAGGCAGGGCCCTGCCTTGCCATTTTTTTCGTGCGACCCATTTTTTTATGAAGAACTCATAAAGCAAGCCCCCTGATGCCGATCCAGCTTTGCATGCTTTCGGTTTTATCCCCCTTTTTCCCTCTTGACAGCCTTTTTTCTCTATGATAGTGGCATCGGCAAAGGATTACCGATGCCATTGAATCAGATTTTTAACTTAGATGATATCGAAAAAAAGACCCTACTGATCCTCCGGATACTCCATGAATCTCCGGATGCGGTGGGGGCTCGCCTCATCTCCAGGCAAATGCAGGAACACAGCGTGGCCCTGAGCGAACGGGCGGTCCGCTACCACCTCAAACTGATGGACAATCGCGGATTGACGAGACTTATAGGGCAGCATGACGGGCGCGTCATTACGGAACAGGGGATCGAGGAGCTCAATAACGCCCGGGTCCGTGACAAAATCGGCTTCGCCATTTCACGCATCGAGATCTTAGCCTTCAGAACGACCCTGAATCCGGACAAGCGGCAGGGACTGCTTCCCATCAACGTTTCTTTTTTCCCCCGGAAGATCTTCAGGAAGGCACTGGAAATGATGAAACCCGCCTTCGGCGCGGGACTCCATGTAAGCGAACTGGTCGCCTGCGCCGACGAGGGCTCCCGACTCGGAGAGGTGATGGTTCCCGCAGGCTATGTCGGCTTCGCAACGGTCTGCAGCATCGTCGTAAACGGTGTCTTCCTGAAGAACGGCATACCGATGGACTCGAGGTTCGGCGGGATTCTGCAGGTAAAAAATGGCCGCCCGCTCCGCTTCGTTGAATTGATTCACTATTCCGGATCGTCCCTGGATCCCTCGGAGATATTCATCCGGGGAAGGATGACCTCTGTCCGTCAGGCAGCCGTGCAGGGCGAGGGCAATATCCTGACCAATTTCAGAGAAATTCCCGTGCCGGCCCGGAAACTCGTCGATGAACTGATCACAAGCCTCCGGAACGCAGGAATTGGCGGCGTGCTCTCCATCGGCGAAATCGGCGAAACGGTTTGTCAGATCCCAGTAGATATGAATCGGATCGGCATGATCCTGTATGGTGGGTTGAATCCAGTCGCCTGCGCGCACGAGAAGAGGATCGAGGCGGAAAACCGCGCCATGGCCACCGTCATGGATTATCATGAACTACAGAATTTCTGGGACCTTTGCAAGAATTGGTAAGGACAGGCGGAAAAAAATACCGGGGGAAACGCCGGTTGCCGGCGCAAATTTGTGTGCAAAAAATACTTGGAGAGAAGGAGAATGAACCCATGAATCTCAGACAACCAAATGCCAACGAAGCTACAGGTACATTTAACCGTTCCAAAAATGTGGTGCCCCTGTCCGGTATCTGCAGCAGATGCATGGACGGATGCCGGGGCGGATGCGAGATCTGGCTGTCATCTTTCCGGGGACGGGAGGTGCTCTACCCGATCGGCTTTGGTGAAATGACGGCGGGCGCCGACAAGAATTATCCCGTGGATTATTCGCATCTCAGCATCCAGGGTTATGCGGTAGGCGCCAAAGGTCTGCCCAAGGGCGTCGAAGCAGGCCCCGATACGGCGGTATTTCCCGCCGTCGACACGGAAACGGAATATGGCTGGAAGCAGAAGGTAAAGATGCGCCTGCCCATATTTACCGGGGCGCTTGGTTCTACTGAGATTGCCCGTAAAAACTGGGAACATTTTGCCGCCGGCGCCGCCATTTCCGGCGTCACTTTGGTGTGCGGCGAAAATGTCTGCGGAATCGACCCGGCTCTGGAAATGAGCAAGGGCAAGATTAAAAATGCTCCCGACATGGACCGCCGGATAGAAACCTACAAGCGTTATCACGAGGGCTACGGCGAAATCCTGGTACAGATGAATGTTGAGGACACGAGGTTTGGCGTGGCCGAATACGTGATCAACAAGCACAATCTTGATACGATCGAGTTGAAATGGGGACAGGGTGCGAAAAATATCGGTGGCGAAATCAAGGTCAACTCCTTAGAAAGGGCGCAGGAGCTCAAAAAGAGGGGTTACGTGGTCCTGCCCGATCCGACCCTTTCGGAAATCAAGGCCGCCTTCAAGGACGGCGCCATCAGGGAATTCGAGCGCCACTCCCGCCTGGGTTTCGTCACCAAGGAAGGATTCCTCCGGGAAGTGGAAAGGCTGCGCAGGGTCGGATTCAAGAGAATAACCCTGAAGACCGGCGCATACTCTGCCGTGGAACTGGCGATGGCCCTGCGCTACGGGGCGGAGGCAAAGATAGACCTCCTTACCGTGGACGGAGCGCCTGGTGGAACGGGCATGAGCCCCTGGCCGATGATGTGCGAATGGGGCATCCCCTCCTTCTATCTCCATTGCCTTACCTATCAGTTCTGCGAAGAGCTCAGGAAAAGGAAAATCAGAGTGCCCGATATCGCCTTTGCCGGCGGATTTTCCACCGAAGACGGCGTATTCAAGGCCCTTGCCCTGGGTTCTCCCTATGTGAAGGCGGTCTGTATGGGAAGAGCGCTGATGATCCCGGCGATGGTCGGCAAGAATATCGCAGAATGGATCAAGAACAAAGACCTGCCGAAAACCGTATCCAGGTACGGTCAGTCGATTGAAGAAATCTTCGTCTGCTACGAGGAATTGAAAAAGAAATTCGGTAAAAATATTGACAAGATCCCTGCCGGGGCCTTGGGATTTTATTCCTACGGCCAGAAGTTCAAGACGGGCCTCCAGCAGTTGATGGCGGGCAGCAGGAATTTCAATCTCGCCACCATTACCCGGAATGACATCATGACACTGACCGAAGAGGCGGCAAAAGTCTCCGGCATCCCCTATGTGATGGACGCCTACGCGAAGGAAGCGAAAAAGATCCTTTCGGAATAAACAAACCTCACAGGAGGGAACGCAAGATCGCGTTCCCTCCTGTCATTTTTTCTGATATCTGACAAGAACCTGCTTTTATTTGCGGAAAGGATGCGAAGAACGGAAGTTCAAGAGCCTCATCCTGCACACGGTTTCCGGTGGTAAGCCTGCAGCGGCGCCACATCCCACGGCTCATTACGGAGGGCGCCGATCGCCTCCGTCAGTGCCCGGGCGCCGGAGATCGTCGTCGTGTAGAGAACGTTGTAGAGAAGCGCTCCCCGGCGGATGTGATAGGCGTCTTTCCGGGAGGAGCGCCTGCCCAGGCTCACGTTGATGACGATCTGGATGTCGCCGTTTTTGATGTGATCAACCACGTGGGGTCTCCCCTCGCTCACCTTGAGGATCGTTTCCACCGGGACCCCATGCGCGCGTAGCCTCTCCGCCGTGCCCCGCGTGGCGGAGATCCGGAACCCCATCCGGGCGAAGGCCTCGGCGACGGGAACGATCCGGTCCTTGTAGGCGTCGTGGACGCTGATAAAGACCCTCCCCGCGAGGGGCATCTTGAAGCCGGCGGCGATCTGGGATTTGGCGAAGGCGAGGCCGAAAGACCGGTCGATCCCCATCACCTCGCCCGTGGACTTCATTTCCGGGCCGAGCAGGATATCGACGTTGGGAAAGCGATTGAAGGGGAAGACCGCCTCCTTCACGGAGATGTGCTCCGGCTGGATGGGCTTGGTAAAGCCCAACTCGTTAAGGGTTTTCCCCAGCATGACCTTCGTTGCCAGCTTCGCCAGGGGGACGCCGATCGCCTTGCTGACGAAGGGGATGGTCCGCGAGGCGCGGGGGTTGACCTCCAGGACGTAGAGCTCGCCGTTTTTAATGGCATACTGGATGTTCATAAGACCGACGACATGAAGTTCCGCGGCGATCCGCTTCGTCTGGCGCTCGATCATCTCTAAGAGCTCCGGCCCGAAGGTGATTGTCGGCAGGACGCATGCGCTGTCCCCGGAGTGGATCCCCGCCTCCTCGATGTGCTCCATGATCCCGGCGACGACGGTCGTTTCCCCGTCGCTGATGGCGTCCACATCCACTTCGATCGCATCCTCGAGGAACTTGTCGATCAGGATGGGATGGCCGGGGGAGACATCGAGGGCCCGGATCATGAACTGGCGGAGGGTTTCCGTGTCGTAGATGATCTCCATCGACCGGCCGCCCAGGACATAGGAGGGACGGACCAGGACCGGATAGCCGATCCGCTCGGCCGCCCGGATCGCCCCCTCCGCATCCATCGCCGTATCGTTGTCGGGCTGGCGGAGCTGCAGGCGGTTCACGATCTCCTGAAAACGCTTCCGGTCCTCGGCGCGGTCGATCGCGTCGGGCGACGTGCCCAGGATGTGCGCCCCCGCAGACTCCAACCCCCGGGCAAGGTTGAGCGGGGTCTGGCCGCCGAACTGGACGATCACCCCCATCGGTTTTTCCGCCTTCAGGATGTGGAGGACGTCCTCGAGCGTCACCGGCTCGAAGAAGAGCTTGTCGGAGGTGTCGTAGTCGGTGCTCACCGTCTCCGGGTTCGAGTTGACCATGATGCTCTCGTACCCCTCCTCGCGTAGGGCGAAGGAGGCATGGACGCAGCAGTAATCGAACTCGATCCCCTGGCCGATCCGGTTCGGCCCGCCGCCGATGATGACGACCTTCGGCTTCGTCGAAGGTCGGGTTTCGTCCTCCGTCTCGTAGGTGGAGTAGTAGTAGGGGGTGTAGGCCTCGAACTCCGCCGCGCAAGTGTCGACGAGCTTGTAGACGGGGACGATCCCGGCCGCGTAGCGACGGCTGCGGATCTCCTCCTCGGAGAGGTTCCAGAGACCAGCCAAATAGCAATCGGCAAATCCCAGGCGCTTGGCCTCGGAGAGGTTCTCCGTCGTGGGCGGCAGGCTCTTGAGCTCCTCCTCCGCCTCGACGAGCGAAAGGATCTGGTGGAGGAACCAGGGGTCGATCTTTGTGAGGCGGTTGATCTCCTCGATCGTCATCCCGTGGCGAAAGGCCGCAGCGATATAAAAGAGTCGGAGCGAATTCGGCGTCGCCAGCTTCTGTTCCAGAAATTCCCGGGGGTGACGGACGTCCTCCGGCAGATCGGTCATCAGGCCGAAGCGCTTGATCTCCAGGGAGCGGACCGCCTTCTGCAGGGCCTCCCGGAAGGTCCGGCCGATCGCCATCGTCTCGCCGACCGACTTCATCGAGGTGGTCAGGAAGTCCTCCGCCTCGGGGAACTTCTCAAAGGTCCAGCGGGGGATCTTCACCACGCAGTAGTCGATCGTCGGCTCGAAGGAGGCCATCGTCTCCCGGGTGATGTCGTTGGGGATCTCATCCAGGGTATAACCGACGGCCAGCTTCGCGGCGATCTTGGCAATGGGGAATC
>MICJ01000088.1:9525-38100 GCA_001830835.1 Syntrophobacterales bacterium GWC2_56_13
TCGATGACGATCATCTCGCCGGTGTCGGGATGGATCGCGAACTGAACGTTGGAGCCGCCCGTCTCGACGCCGATCTCCCGCATGATGGCGATGGCCGCGTCCCTCATCCGCTGGTACTCAACGTCGGTGAGCGTCTGGGCCGGGGCGACGGTGATCGACTCGCCCGTATGGACCCCCATCGCATCAACATTCTCGATGGAGCAGATGATGACGCAGTTGTCGGCCCTGTCGCGCATCACCTCCAGTTCGTACTCCTTCCAGCCGAGGGCCGACTGTTCGAGCATGATCTCGTGGATCATGCTGGCGTCGAGGCCCCCCTTGGCGATTTCGGCGAGTTCCTCCCGGTTGTAGGCGACACCGCTCCCCGTCCCCCCCAGGGTGAAGGAGGGGCGGATGATGATCGGAAAGCCGATCTCGGAGGCGACGACGAAGACCTCGTCCATCGACCGGGCGAAGCCGCTCCGGGGAACCTTCAAACCGATCTTCTCCATCGCCGCCCGGAACTGCTGGCGGTCCTCCGCCTTGTGGATGACGAGGAGCGACGCCCCGATCATCTCGACGCCGTATTTCGCGAGGACGCCCGCCTCCGCAACGGCGACCGCCGTATTGAGGCCCGTCTGGCCGCCCAGGGTGGGGAGCAGAGCGTCGGGGCGCTCCTTCGCGATGATCTTTTCCACCGCCTCCGGCGTGATCGGCTCCACGTAGGTCCGGTCCGCAGTTTCGGGATCGGTCATGATCGTCGCCGGGTTGGAGTTGATGAGGACGACCTCGTAGCCCTCCTCCTTGAGCGCCTTGCAGGCCTGGGTCCCGGAATAATCGAACTCGCAGGCCTGGCTGATAATGATCGGCCCGGAGCCGATGATCAGGATTTTTTTGATGTCCATTCGTTTGGGCATGTTATTCCCACTCGATCGTGCTCGGCGGCTTGGAGCTGATGTCGTAGACGACTCGGTTCACCCCCCGGACCTCGTTGATGATCCGGCTTCCGATCCGCGCCAGGAGCTCGTGGGGAAGCCTCGCCCAGTCAGCCGTCATTGCGTCCTCGCTCGTCACCGCACGGATGGCGATGATGTGCTCGTAGGTCCGCTGATCCCCCATGATCCCGACGCTCTTTAGCGGCAGGAGAACCGCGAAGGACTGCCAGAGCTTCCGGTAGTAGTTCCCCGCCCGGATCTCTTCCTGCAGGACCGCGTCGGCCATCCGGAGGATGGCGAGCCTCTTTTCGGTCACCTCCCCGATGATCCGCACCGCGAGTCCCGGCCCTGGGAAGGGCTGCCGCCAGATCAGGTCGTCGGAAAGATCGAGCTCCTTGCCCAAGAGGCGGACCTCGTCCTTGAAGAGGTGTTTGAGCGGCTCGATCAGCCTGAGCTTCATCTTCTTGGGAAGCCCGCCCACGTTGTGGTGGGACTTGATCACGGCGCTCGGGCCGCCGAAGGCCGACCGGGATTCGATAAGATCCGGGTAGAGCGTCCCCTGGGCGAGGAAATCCGCCCCCTTGATCTTCCGGGCCTCCCTGTCGAAGACCTCGATGAAGATTCGCCCAATGATCTTCCGCTTCCGTTCGGGATCCGTCACCCCCTTGAGGCCGGCCAGAAACGCCTTCCGCGCCCGGACGAAGCGGAAATTCATCTGGAAGTGCTTCGCAAAAAGGGCGCGGACCTTGTCGCCCTCGTCGAGCCGGAGGAGACCGTTGTCCACGAAGACGCAGGTGAGTTGCCGGCCGATGGCCCGGTGGATCAGGACGGCCACGACGGAGGAATCGACCCCCCCTGATAGGCCGAGGACCACCCGTTTGTCGCCGACCCTGGCCCGGATTTCCTCGGTCGCCTCCCGGACGAAGGATTTCATGGTCCAGCTTTTTTGACAGCCGCAGACGCCGAACAGGAAATTCGCCAGCATCTTTTTTCCTTCCGCCGTATGGACGACCTCCGGATGGAACTGGAGGCCGTAGAGCCGGCGATTCGCGTCCTCGGCGGCGGCCACCTCGGTGTTCTCCGTGGAGGCGGTGATCCGGAAACCTGCCGGCAGGCGGCCGATCCGGTCGCCGTGGCTCATCCAGCACCGCGTCCTCTTCTCCACCCCGGCTAAGATCGCCCCCGCCTTCCCGACGATCAGCTCGGCAAAACCGTATTCCCTCTTTTCCGACCGGACGACCTCGCCTCCCAGGGCGTCGATCATGAACTGCAAGCCATAGCAGATCCCCATGACCGGTACGCCGAGGTCGAAAATTTCCTTATCCACCCGGGGGGAATGCGCCTCGTATATGGAGGCCGGGCCGCCGGAGAGGATGATCCCCTCCGGCCGGAGGGCGCGGATCTTTCCGATGCCGATCTCCGGCGGCTCTATCTGGCAGTAGACCTGATGTTCCCGGACGCGCCGGGCGATGAGCTGGTTGTACTGCGAACCAAAATCGATGATCAGAATCACGGCTTAGCTCTTTCTCTTAAAAAATGCATCCGAAACGGGTTTCTTTCATCAGGCCTTCTTTCCCGCATCCATCAGGCGGATGAACTCGGCGAAGAGGTAGTCCGCATCGTGCGGTCCCGGCGCCGCCTCGGGGTGGTGCTGGACGCTGAAGGCCTTCAGGGCCGGATAGCGGATCCCTTCGGAGGTGTGATCGTTGAGGTTGTCCAGGATCGTCTCGTGTTCCTGCGTGAGGGTTTCGGGCAGGACCACGAAACCGTGGTTCTGGGAGGTGATCTCGACCCGGCCGCTCCGGCGGTTCATCACCGGCTGGTTGATCCCGTGGTGGCCGAACTTCAGCTTCTCCGTCCGGCCCCCCGCCGCCTGTCCCAGGATCTGATGGCCGAGGCAGATGCCGAAGATGGGGACCTTCCCCAGGATCGCCCGGACCGACTCCACGATATAGGGGAGGGCCGCCGGATCGCCCGGGCCGTTGGACAGAAGGACGCCGTCGGGCCTCAGCGCCAGGATCTCTTCCCCGCCTGCCGTGGCGGGGAGGACGAGGACCTCGCAGCCCCGCCGCTCCAGATGGCGGAGGATGTTGTATTTTACGCCGCAGTCCACGACGACCACCCGCCGGCATGCCGGCTTTCCGTCCGCCGTCCCGTCGGGCGGCATCTTCCGGGGCGCTCCGTCCCGCCACAGATAGGGCTCCCGGCAGGTCACCGCCTTCACGAGGTCCCGGCCGACAAGACCGGGATAACCGCGGACCCGCTGGAGGAGGCTTGCGGCGTCTAACGTCTCCGTGGAGAGGACGCCGCGCATTGCCCCGGTGATCCGGATGCGGCGGGTCAGCGCGCGGGTGTCGATCCCCTCGACCCCGGGCTTTTCATGGGCCTCCAGGAAGGCCTTCAAGCTCTGGCGGGAGCGCCAGTTGCTTGGATGGTCGGAGTACTCCCGGACGATGAACCCCTCGACATGGATTCCGGCGGACTCCATGTCCTCAAAATTGATCCCGGTGTTTCCGATGAGCGGGCAGGTCATCGCGACGATCTGTCCCTTGTAGGAGGGGTCGGTGAGGATTTCCTGGTAGCCGGTCATCCCCGTGTTGAAGACGACCTCTCCCAGGACCTCGCCCTTCCCGGCAAAGGCATGTCCCCGGTAAATGGTACCGTCCTCCAGGACCAACAGGGCCTGTTTTCGTCCCTTCCCGAACATCACGCGCCGCTCCTTATTCGATGAACAAAAAGGAGTTATCAGAAAGATCCCCTCTCGTAAAGGAAAATCCGGACAACTCCCTTGGGGACACGATGCGGCATCGTGTCCCCGTTCCGACTGTCAGCCTTACAGCATCGGCAGGTAGCGGTCGATTTCGAACTGGCTCACGTGGGTGCGGAAGCGGTCCCACTCCACCTTCTTGTTCTCCACGAACTTGTCGAAGATGTGGTCCCCGAGGGTGTCGCGGACGAGCTTGCTCCCCTGCACGGCGGCCAGCGCCTCGAAGAGGCTCCCCGGCAGCGAGGTGATCCCCGCCTTCGCGCGCGCCTTCTCGTCCATCTCGAAGATGTCCTCTTCCACCGGCTCGGGCAGGGGATAGGCCTTCTCAACCCCCTTCATCCCGGCGGCCAGCATCACGGCAAAGGCCAGATACGGGTTGCAGGCCGGATCGGGCGAACGGTACTCGATCCGGGTCGCCTTCTCCTTGCCGGGTTTGTACATCGGGACGCGGACCATCGCGGAGCGGTTCCTTCTCGCCCAGGAGACGTAAACCGGCGCCTCGTAACCGGGGACGAGCCGCTTGTAGGAGTTGACCCACTGGTTGCAGATCGCGGTGATTTCCGGTGCGTGGGCCATGATGCCGGCGATGTAGTGCTTCGCCAGCTTCGAGAGGTTGTACTTGTCACGGCCGTCGAAGAAGCAGTTCTTTGACCCCTTGAACAGGGACTGGTGGGTGTGCATGCCGCTCCCGTTCTGACCGAAGACCGGCTTCGGCATGAACGTGGCGTAGACGCCGTTCTGACGGGCGATCTCCTTGACCGCGGTGCGGTAGGTCATGACCTTGTCGGCCATCACAAGGGCCTCGTCATAGCGGAGGTCGATCTCGTGCTGGCTCGGGGCCACCTCGTGATGGCTGTACTCTACGCGGATCCCCATCTCCTGGAGGGCGAAGATCGTCTGCCGGCGCAGGTCGGTCGCCCGATCCACGGGAAGGCCGTCGAAGTAGCCGCCCATGTCGAGAAACTCGGGACATTTGTCGGAGGCGAAATAGAAATACTCGAGCTCGGGGCCGACATAGAAGGTGTAGCCCTGATCGTTGACCTTCTTGAGGGTCTTCTTCAGCACGTAGCGGGGGTCGCCGTCGTAGGGGGTGCCGTCGGGGTTGAGGATGTCGCAGATCATCCGCGCGACCGGGCGGTCGGAGGGCCGCCAGGGGATGATCTGGAAGGTCGTCGGATCGGGCATGGCGATCATGTCGCTCTCCTCGATCCGGCAGAACCCCTGGATAGAGGAGCCGTCGAAGCCCATCCCCTCCTCCATGCCTTCCTCCAACTCATCGGGGGTGATGCTGAAGATCTTCTGGACGCCCAGGACGTCGGTGAACCAGAATTGAATGAAGCTGACGTTTCTCTCCTTGACGATTTTCATCACATCTTTCTTCGTTTTCAACGCAGACATGGCTAAATCCTTTCTTGGTACAAAATTGTTCTTGATTGAGTGGAATGTTCCGTTTCCAAATGGTAATAGCAACACTTGTGCCAAAGACACCCTATTCCAGCGGATCGTTTTCGATCAGGCGCCAGATCCCGCAGGGGCAGGCCCCCGCGCAGAAACCGCAGCCGATGCAGAGTTCCGCATCGACTGTATATTCATAGGCCTCTTCCCCCAGATCCTGCCGGGAGATCGCGTTCTGCGGGCAGATGGTCTCGCAGAGGCCGCAGTCGCGGCAGGCGCCGCAGGAGGCGCAGCCGGCGGCACAGGAGAGGGGATCCTCGAAGCGGGGCAGGCGCGGATCGTAATATTCGAGTTTGACGCGCTCCGTATCGATGGGGGGAAGCTGGTCATAAGTATCCTCCCGTCCCCGGAAGAGGTCGTCGATCGCACGGGCGGCCACCCGCCCCGCCCCGATCGCCTCGGTCAGGAGTCCGAGGCGGACGGCATCGCCGATGGCGAAAACCTTCGGGTCACTTGTCTGAAACTTTTCATTGACGACGACAAATCCCTTTTCGGTTTTGATCTCCTCCGGGAGGAAGATCAGATCGGGCTGATCGCCGACGGCCATGATCACCGTATCCGCAGGCAGGACCGTACCGTCCGTCAGCTCCACGGCCGTTTCCGTAATGGTTTTCGTAAAACGGGGCCAGAGGAACTTCGCCCCGGCGGCCTCCGCATGCTTCCGCTCCACACCGAAGGAGGCCGGCGCCTGGATGTCGATCAGCGTGACGGACTGCGCTCCCAGACGCGACGCCTCCGCGGCGGCATCACAGCCGACATTCCCCGCCCCGATGATGACGACGTTCTTACCCACCTTCGCCCGGTCGAGCCTGCTTTCGTGGAGAAAATCGAGGGCGGCGGCGACCCGCTCGTGGCCGGGGACAGGGATGATCCGCGGCTTCCGCGCACCCGTGGCAATTACGACAACGTCATATTTTTCATACAACTTCCGGAATTCCTCTCCGGTGAGGGGATGCTTCAGGTGTTTATGGGGGATCTCCTCCTCCAGGCGCTTCAGTTCATGGTCCACCACCTCGTCGGGTATCCGGCTCCGGGGGATCGTTTCCGTGATCTTTCCGCCAAGTTGCCTGCGCATCTCGTGGATGACAGGTTCATGCCCCTTCATATGGAGCTGCCAGGCCACGGACAGACCCGCCGCGCCGCCGCCGATGACGGCGATCTTGCGGCCGGTGGCCGGCGCCGGGACCGGAACGGCCGCCTGGAGGCTGGCCTTGCCGAGGAGAGTCACATCGACTGCCGGAAGATCTCCCTTTTGACGGGTGCAGTTCTGCATGCAGAGATTGGGACACAGGTAGCCGCAGATCGCGGCGGGAAAGGGGGTGTAGGAGAGCGCCAGGTCTACGGCTTCCTGCATCTTTCCCTTGCGGATCAGCTCCCACCGCTTCTGGACGGGGATCCCCGTCGGGCAGTGGGCCTGGCAGGGAGGAAGATACTTCTCGTTTTCCCACAGCGGGATGAAGCGGCGAAGATCGCCCGTCGCGATCAGCTCGACGGGGCTTCTATCCTTATCGGTCAGATCCCCGATCATCCCGCCCTTTCCCAGTTCCCGGTCCCAGAGCTCCTCGCGGAAGCGATGGAGGTTCCAAAGCTTTCCGCCGGTCTTCTCATAGGGTTTTCGGGCCACGAGGAGCTTCCAGGCGCCCCGGTCGGCCGTCAGTTCGGTGAGGAGAGCGGCCCGGCCGACCTCCTCTATAAAATTCTCCATGTGCCCGGTCAGCCATTGCCATTCCTCATCGTCCGGTACCGTCAGACGGGCATCATGCTCACTGTAATCCTGGTGGGGACCGCGGAAGAAGATCTTCCCCCCGACCATTCCGACGCAGGGGCGGTAGCCCAGAACGTTGTCAGACCAGTCTTTACCCACGCCGCAGATCACCGCAATGCCGCCGGCCATGAACTCGGCAAAGGAATCGCCAACGCTGCCCAGAACCCAGAGCTCCGGGGGGTCGAAGCGGGGGTTGTGTTTCGTCATCGTCATCCCCCGCGCCCCGATGTCCCCGGCGATATAGATCTTCCCTTGGGCCATCGCGTTTGCTACACCATTTGTTGCGTTGCCGCGGACGGTGATCCGGGAACCGGCGTTGAGCCAGCCTACATCGTCGGAAGCGGGACCTACCACATCGATTATTGTATTGGGGAAACCCATTGCCCCGACACGCTGCCCGGACGTCCCCAGGATCCGGATGCAGAGGGGGTCATTGCCCGCCCGCCAGAGGCGTCCGCCGATCCCGTGCTGACCCTGGGCGATGATCTCGATTTGCCGGTGGCCTTCGCTGACTGCCTTCTGGATGCGCTCCTCGAAGAGGCGTGAATCCACCCGGGCCCCCTTTTCCATACCGGGGATGATGATGGTTGGTTTCTGTGACATTACTTCTCCTTCTATCCCTTACAGAACGTGACGGATCCCAAGGCGTTCCGCCGCATCCTTATTGGCGATCCCGATCGCGTCGGACATCCCGATCGGAAGCGAGGTGGAACGTCCGAGGGGCGCCATGATCTTCTTCAATTCCGTGTCGAAACTGACGACCACCTCGACGAGGCGTTCGGCCACCTTTTCCGGATCGAGCCGCCGGTAAATGCGCGGATCCTGGGAGGTGATCCCCTTCGGGCAGAGGCCGATGTTGCATATATTGCAGCGATCCCTCTCGGAGCCGAGACAGCCGGCCGTCGCCTGCATGATGTATTTTCCCACCTGGACCCCGCTCGCCCCCAGCATGATCAGGGCGGCCGAGTTGGCCGCGAGGTTCCCGTTCTTCCCAATGCCGCCGCCGGCGAAGATCGGGACCTCATTCTGCTTGCCGATCTTCACGAGGTTTAGATAGGCGTCGCGGACGATGCTCGCAATGGGGTGGCCCATATGGTTCATCGAGACGTTGTAGGCCGCCCCGGTGCCGCCGTCCTCGCCGTCCATCGCCAGGGCCGCCGCATAGGGGTTTCGCGTCAGGTTGTTAAGGACCGCCAACGCCGTCGACGTCGCGGAGATCTTGGGATAGACCGGCACCCGGAAGCCCCAGGCCATCGACATGGACTGGATCATCTTGGCGACCGCCTCCTCGATGGAGTACTTCGTCTGGTGGGTGGGCGGGCTGGGAAGGTTGACCCCCGCGGGTACGCCGCGGATCGCGGCAATCAGTTTGTTGACCTTGTACCACATCAGGAGCCCGCCGTCGCCGGGCTTCGCCCCCTGACCGTACTTGATCTCGATGGCGCAGGGATCCTCCTTCATTTCAGGCAGGGCGTGAATGATCTCATCCCACCCGAAGTAGCCGCTCGCGATCTGGAGGATAATGTACTTGAGGAACCGCGACCGGAGGAGCCGGGGGGGGCAACCGCCCTCGCCGGTGCAGAAACGGATCGGGATATTCATCTCCTCGTTCAGGTAGGCCACCCCCATCTGGAGCCCCTCCCACATCGTGGGGGAGAGCGCCCCGAAGGACATGCCGCCCAGGATCAGCGGGTAAATCTCACGGACCGGGGGCATCCAGCCCCCTTCCCGGCTGACCCGGAGGGCCTCCTCGGGCGGGAGGATCCGTCCCAGGAGGGTCCTGAGCTCGAATTCATGGCGTCCGGCGTCCAGAGCGGGGTCGGTCAGCATGGAGATGCGGACGAACTTGATTTCGTCCAGGAGGCTTTCGCGCGCATTCCGCCGTCCCCCGCGCCGCCGCGGGACGCCTCCCTGGTTGATGTGGAAGCGAAGCTTGTCCGGTTCGTCGTTGTGCATCGGTACGATTGCATGGTTGGGGCAGACCATGTCGCACATCCCGCAGCCGATACAGGCGTGGGCGACGTCCGTCCGCTGGCGGATGCCGTGGTAGACGCTGAAGACATTCCCCGGTTTTTCCGCGAGCCCCAAGGTGATCTGCAGGACCCTTTTCCGGTGGACGCCGAGCTCGATCGCCTGCACGGGGCAGACCGCCGTACAGCGGCCGCAGAGGCAGCACTTCTTCTTGCTCCAGAGGATCTGCCAGGGGAGATCCGTCGTGCTCAGTGAAGACGGCTTAAGCTGTCCATCTGGCTCCATTGCCCCACCTCCTGACGTTCCGGTCCGACAAAGACCGTATCATATTTCATCGGTTGAAAATCCCGGCTCTTGTCGCGTGCCGGGATCGCGGCGTCCAGCCCGCACATCTCGGAGGAGAAGGCGAACATCCCCGGATTGCCGCCCACCACGCCGGGGCGGAGCTTCTTGCTGTCCTGCACCATGAAGAGGGTCTTGTCGGGCAGGCAGCCCATGACGCAGTTCGGCCCGTCGATGATGAGCGGCCGGCAGCTCTGTTTGAGCAGCCTAAGCCAGGGACCGTTCGGATGGTTGAGGAGTTCCTCGTCCTTGAGCGGCGTGATGATGTGCTTGTACGTCTCGAGATCGAGGTGCAGGCGCCGAAGCGTGTAATGGAGGATATGGGTAAATACCTCGGAATCCGACTGATAGCCTGAATATCCCGGTTCGTTGCGCGACATGAGAAACTCCCGGATCGGCACGAAGGCCGTGTTCTCGCCGTTGGTCATGGTGGCCATCCCTTGGATGAAGAAGGGATGGCAGGCGTAGATGTTGATCGCGTAGTTGGTATTCTGCCTGCCCTGGGCCAGGATCGTCCGCGCCTGGAGTTCCTTGCGGTTGAGCCCCAGGTAGGCCGCCACGGCCGTCGGATCGCCGACCTCCTTGATCATGATCACATCCGGCCAGAAACTGAAGACCATCATCGATTCATCCTTCTCCCCCATCTCCCTGAGCTGGAGACGGCACTGCATCAGGCGGCGCTGGATCTCCTCCTCGGGCAGGTTCTCCCAGCCGGACGGATATTCGTAGACGCGGATCAGATAGTTGTCCCGCCGGGGTGTCCCCGCAGGGGGGATCTTCGTCGGCCGGAAAGAGAGCTTGTATTTCGTCATGAAATCCATATCCATCATGTACCGGTCGAGGGCCTTGATCCCCGTGTTGGAGAAGATCCCGGAGAGGATCGGTCCGCCCCGGAACTGTTCGAAATCCCCGCCGAGATCGGTCATGAAAAGCCCCACACCGGAACCGTCGTGCCCCTCCTTCATGACGTCAAGGGCGCGGATCGCGACCATCGGGGAGAGGGGATCTTTGCTCGTGATGGCAAATAATCTGCACATAACCATCCATCCTTTCTGTTTGTCGGGTCTTTGGCATTTTCCTGAATAAAAGCCCAGTTATTAATGCTTAAACCATGCCACTTTCCGGATATAACATAACGGTGATCACGGCCTGGATTGTGCGCTATGAATACGGGATGCATCCATTTCCGCTCCCGGCAGAGGCGAAAATGTTCTTGGCGCATGAAACAAAATTGTTTGCCGATATGAATAAAGGACAAATATGTAACGCGGCGTGGCGCCCACCAAACAGTTTTTCTTTTCAGCCTTCCGTCGGCAAGAAGTGCGAGGCATCCGATTATTTCACGCGGAACTGACGGACATCGATGCCCAGTTTTTGAATCCGGTACTGGATGATCCGTTTCGTCGTCCCGAGGAGCTTCGCCGCCCGGGTCTGGTTGCCCCGGGTCTCCTTCATGGCCTCCATGATCAGCGCCCTTTCCTGAGCTTCGACGACGGAGTTCAGCTTGCCTCGCACTTTTCGCTCCTCGTTTCTGGCCAGAGCCTGGAGGGAAGGGGGCAGATGCACCGTCTCCACCGTATCCCCCGCAGCGAGGAGAACCGCTCGTTCTATGCAGTTCTCCAGTTCCCGTACATTCCCCGGCCAGCGATAGGTCAGGAGGATGTCCGACACCGCCGGCGAAATCTTCTCGACCGGCTTCCCCATCTCCCTCGCGTATTTAAGCACAAAGTGGTCGGCTAAGAGGATGATGTCGCTCCCCCGGTCGCGCAGGGGCGGCAGGAAGAGGGGGAAAACGTTGAGGCGGTAGAAGAGGTCGGCGCGGAACCGTCCGATGGCGAGATCCTGTTCGAGATTCCGGTTGGTCGCGGCGATGATCCGTACATCGACGCGGACCACCCGGGCGGCGCCGAGAGGCTGAAACTGCTTTTCCTGAAGGACGCGGAGCAGCTTGACCTGCGCCGCGGCGGAGAGCTCCCCCACCTCGTCTAAAAAGATCGTTCCCCCGTGCGCCTCCTCAAAACGACCGCGTCGCCGTTGGTGGGCGCCGGTGAAGGCCCCGCGCTCGTGCCCGAAGAGTTCGCTCTCGATCAGGGTATCGGGGATGGCCGCGCAGTTGACCTGGACGAGAGGCCCCCTGAGGCGGGGGCTGTTCCGGTGGATCGCCCGGGCGATCAGCTCCTTGCCCGTCCCCGTCTCCCCGTGGACCAAGACTGTCGTGTTGGAATCGGCCACTTGGGCCACGAGGCCGAAGATATCCTGCATCACTTTGGAATTGCCGATGATATCCATCGAAGACCTCTGGGAGCGGCCGACGATCCGGCGGAGGCGCCGGTTCTCCTCCTCGAGGGCGCGGCTGTGGACCGCCTTTGCCAAAAGCTCGGCAACCGAGGAGAGCAGGGCCAGTTCGCGATCCAGATTCTCCACCTGGCGGGCTACCTTGTCCGCCGACAGCACCCCGACCACGCGGTCGTCGTAAATGATCGGCACGCAGAGGAAGGTAAGTTCCGACCGGTTCAAGGAGCGGCGGGCGCCGGTACGGTCGAGGAAATGCGCCTCTTTCCCGAGGTTCGCGCAGGCCATCGGACGGCCGGTCTGAGCCACCTTGCCGGTAATCCCCTCGCCGGGCTTGTAGATCACGTCCAGCCCCTGGATATTGACGCCATGCGCCACATCGAGCAAGGCCTCTCCCGTCCCGCGATCCAGAAGGGAGATCATCCCCCTCTGCATCCCCAGTCGGTCGCTCATCTCCTGGAGGGCCTGTTCGAGCTGCTCCCGCAGATCCTGCGGCTGGGCCAGGATGCGGGCGATGGCATGCAGTGCGGCAAGCTCTTCGTAATTGTGGATGCTGAGTTCTTTCCCCCCGGGAGTTCCGACCCTTGAAGGACGCCAAATCGATGAAGTCATAATGGAAGCTGTTCTCCTGAACGGGAGCGCATCCTGCAAGCCGCCTCTTTGCAGGCAGAGCTGAGGAACGCGGTATCGACAAACATCTTCCCCTCCCGGGAAGTCAGCCCTGTGGGCGGAGAACTGACTTTCAGTCACCTTCCTGCTCCTTTTGGCACCCTTCCGGCAACTGTACTCGGTTGCTTCGGATCGGAAATAATTTGCCTTTTCACAGGACTTGACATTGTTATATTATCACACGATTACACAAAAATGCAATGCGCACTTTGGGAAAAGTATTTTGCCGGAATGCTGAATCTTTTTTCGAGGAGCATCCCCCTCAGAATTTTAAACCTGCCCAGTTTTATGGCGAGATCAGCGATGTTACCCGACGAGGGGCTGCTCCCGGAGCTTCTTCTCGGGGAAGAAGTAGATGATAACGATACTCGCGAAAGGGATAAAGGCCAGGCCATAGAGGACCGTCCGGATGGAGAAGAGGTCGGCCAAGCTCCCGACAAAAGGCGTCATCATGCCGCCCGTCCCCACCGCGAGGCCCATCATGAGGCTCGATACCATGGACTTGCCGCGGGGCGCCAACTTCTGCGCCGTGACTAGCCCCAGCGGCAGCGTGGCGAACATGAAGAACCCCGCCAGCGTGGAGCTGACATAGACCCAGATGCCTTTCAGGAAAATCATCAGAGATCTATCTGGACCAGGGGTTATTGCCGATATCTCCCCTTCCTGAATCGCTCCCTATTTCGACACAACATGCTGCGATAAAATCTCCTTGACAAACAAGGCCCGCCTTCGTATCCTTCTCCCATAGAAAACAAGTTCTTAGTGTGCCATAATTTTGAATATCCGGAAGCTCTATGATAGTATCCGGGAGCATCGATTTTTGCATCCTCTGTAAGGTTTTTGTTCGCAATCTTAGTTTTACCAACGCCGGCTTAAATCCGATGTGCATTTTTTAACCCCTATGCAACTTGACCTGCTTCAACTTTTTTACGAATGAACTGAAAATGACTGCGCAAGGAGACAATGTGGCCCGAAAGCTCGATTCATTTTTTGAACCTCGCAGCGTTGCGGTGATTGGAGCGACTTCGGTCCGCCATAAATCGGGCAATGATATTCTTCTGAATATCATGGCAAACAATTATTCAGGAGAACTTTACCTCGTCAATCCCAAGGGCGGCGACATCATGGGGAAGAAGGTCTATAGTTCCATCGGCGATCTTCCCGAGGGGATTGACATGGCAGTGATCATTCTTCCTGCAAAGCTTAATTCACAGGCGATCAGAGAATGTGCGGCCAGGGGAATCAACGCCATCGTTCTTGCGGCCGGGGGATTTTCCGAAGTGGACGAGGAGGGGCAGCTCCTGCAGGCGGAACTTGAAAAAGCCGTGAAGGAGACCGGCGTAAGGGTGATCGGGCCGAATACCTCCGGGATGACTTCAACCCCGCATAATTTTACGTCGAGTTTTTTCCCCTTGGGCTGGATCCCCCGGGGCAATATTTCCTATATCGCCCAGACCGGCAACTTTGCTACGCACACCATGCGTTACATTACAACGGGAGAAAACTTCGGCGTGGCGCGGGTGGTCGGCATCGGCAACAAGGTCGACGTCGATGAGAGCGATGTCCTCGAATATTATGCATCCGATCCGGAGACAAAGGCTATTTTCGTATATCTGGAGAGCTTTAAAAGTCCGAAGCGTTTTCTCGAAATCGCCCGGGAGACGACCCGACGTAAACCGATCATTCTGCTGAAAGGGGGAAGCACCGACGGCGGTTCGCACGCCGCGGGGGCGCACACCGCTGCGCTGGCCTCCGATGATCGCATCATCGACGGGGCGTTGAAACAGGCAGGTATTACAAGGATTTACAAGTACTCCCTTCTGATCCTTGCGGCGAAGGCCCTTTCCGCCATGCCGCTCCCCCGGGGAAACCGCGTGAGTTTCCTGGCGCCTTCGGGCGCCATGCTCGTAGCCATGACCGATATGTGCCAGAAGTACTGGAACCTGGAAGTGCCGGCACTGGAGGAATCCAGCCGCCGGCGTCTGCAGGAGATCAGTCCGCCGTACATACGCATGCGCAATCCCGTGGACATCTGGGCGTCGGCCATGGTGAACGGGATCGAATTCGGGTACCGGGAGGGGATGGAAGCGGTTTTGAAGGATCCGCATATTGATGCCGTAGTTCCTATCATGATGATCACGGATGAGACCGGTGTTCCCGACCTGCAGTTTGTCGTCGATCTCGCCCGGAAATATCCCGAGAAACCAATCTATGTCACCTTCAGCGCGGAGAAAAAGCATATGGATGCGGCCAAGGCGTTTCTGGAACCCCGGGGGGTGCCGACTTTTCCGATGATCGAGGAGCCGTTGGAGGTTCTTTCCGTTTTGGCACAGTGCCGGAAATATATGGATCGTCCTTAAAGGAGATGGATTCACGATGACTGAAACAGACGGTAACTCGGCCCTGGGGCAGGGCAGTAAAACCCTGTCTGAATTTGAAAGCGCCAGGCTTTTAGCGGGTTTTGGCATCCCTACGGCTAAGGGAATCCTCGCGCAGAATTTAGAAGAGGTGAAAAAGGCCGCAGAAAGCATCGGATATCCGGTGGTGTTGAAAGCGTGTTCTCCGGAAGTGAGCCATAAAACAGAAAGCGGGCTGGTTGCGGTGGACCTGCGTAATGAGGCTGACCTGGAGCTCGCGTTTCAAAAGATCAGCGGGTCTTCTGCCGCAAAGGGGGGAGGATTTCTGGTCCAAGAGATGATCAAAGGGGGGCGGGAACTGGTGATGGGGATGATCCGCGATCCTCAATTCGGGCCTTGCGTGATGTTCGGTCTGGGAGGGATATTTACCGAGATCCTCGGCGATGTCACGTTTCGACCGGCGCCGCTGAGTGAAGCGGATGCCGCGGAAATGATGAGGGAGATCAAGGGAAACAAAATCCTCGATGCTGTCCGGGGCATGCCGGCGGTGGACGCCGATTCGCTGATTCAATGTCTCATGGCGGTGGGCAGGATCGGTATGGAGCGCGAGGAAATCGAGGCGATCGATGTCAATCCTCTGATCATTCAGGGAAGCAAACCCGTCGCGGTCGATGCGCTGGTGATATTGAAGTAAGATCTCTCCAATAAAAAAAGTGGCTCGTCAGGTCAAGGCCGCCGCCGAAAACTCACGCCCCGCCGGCTGCCGATTACGTCATGGATGCTGTTTCTCAACTGCCAATAAATGACGATCACCTCTATCGAGACCCTGAATATTCCTGGGATGACTGCATCCACTCATGACCCCGTATGTATCATGAGCGTACAGAAAAGGTCTGTCTGAATTGTGCCGGAAAATGACCAAGAGAAGGGCGAAACGGCCCGAAATAGGATCGCTCAACCGTAAGGTGGCCACCCCGCTACTTCATCTTGTTGAACCGCGCTCGGCCGATGAAGAGGATGCTGTTTTGCGTTGCCGGATTCGCGCTCAGGAGGCCCGTGATGGCGACCTTCTTCAGCCGGCCATCCGCGTAATGCAGAATCAGTGAGAAACTCCTGATCTCATACGTGCCTGAACCGGGGCCGTTCGCGGAGCTGCCGCCTTCGGCCGTCAGCAGCGTCGCGAACACACCCTCGTCGCTGAAGCGGCCGTCGCTGCCGAAGCGGAACACCTGGCGTTGGCCGATCGGTACGCTGCGCCAGCGCGGGTCGTCTGGGTCGCCATAGCCGGCCCATGCTCCCTCCAGGCGCAATCCGCCGACATCGGGGCACCGGTAGTAGCTATAGAAATCGTCGAGCTTGATCTGTCCGGGCTTCTCAAGTTTGATGCGCGTATCGAGACCGCCATTGAGCTTCTTGAATACGCCGGCACCGTCGCGATAGCTGTATGTCCCCCAGTATGGCCTCTCGGCTCCGTTCGCCTTGCTCGCGTTGCGGTCGAAGCCTTCCAGGCCGGCGCGGGGAATGTTATCGAGCGCCTGCCCGTCATCGAAGAATGCCATCCACCGGGCGTCGGGCGCGTAGTTCCCAAGCAATTGCAGTTGCTTGAATCCCATCCAGACGCCTGAAAGACCCCCAGCGCTAATTCTTGGTTGATTGCTTTCCGGCGGACTACTGGTCGGTTGGTCAGTCAAGGTTGCTGCTTGCCCATGCGCTGATTCATACGCTGTCAGCAACATGCGGCTGATGGCATCATTGGAATCTGCGTGCAGGCTCTTTAGCAGCGCAGCCTGAACTTGGTTTCGTGCGCGCGTGCGCGCGTCGGGAGTCGACTGAGCAAGTTGTGCCTGCATCTGCACGGTAGTAATGGTGCTTTCAATCTCCCCCCTATCATTCTTTTTCCAGACATTGACCAGGGCGTTCTTAAGCTGACTTTGCTGGGTGGGCGTTAAGCTGATATCGAGGGCCCACTCAAAAAAGGCTCTGAGCTGGTTCACCATCTCTTGCGTCAGCGGCGGCTTGCCCGCAGCCAGCATGCCGTTACTCTGAACGCTTGAAGTGGTTGACGCGGTACGATTATTGGACATCAGGCCCGGCATGCTGCCGCCCACCGTGAACGCCGCACGCGCATGCACGATTTTTCCTCTCTTCGGATCATTGAAATAGAGCCGCACCTCATAGCTGCCGGGATCGCCGGCGATAAACTTCATCGCGCCGCTGCGTTGTCCCTTAGTATAAGACCACTGCCCGCCGTAAGCGGTGTCATCCCATGAAGCATCAACGACCGTGATCCAATCCGTCTGATTACCAGGCAGGCCGGAGAACTCCACGATAATTTGATCTTTTGGAGCGTAGGTTTGTCTGTCGGTTTTTAACACCGTTTCCTGTGCGCTGGCCATGGTCCAAGCGAACAGCGCCATCACAAATAGAGGCACAATTCTTGTTTTCATAATTGCTCCTGAATCGTACAGACGTAAAACAGCCGCGACCGGCAACAGCTTCTTTCGACGCAAGATTTACTTACCGCTTTGAGTCGAATAGACCGGTTTCTCCAGATACCGCAGGTTGACATTTATTTTCTCTGTTTACTGCCTGGTTTTCCGGCGGCGCCATAATATTTCAACCATGTATCCGTTGGCCCCAGCCCCGCACATTGCAGGTCATCATATCATAATGATCGGGGAAATAACATTAATGATAACCATTCGAAATCATGCATTTTCGTCGGGCTTAGAGATTTGTGGATAATAGGCAGATATACGTATTTCCAGCAGGCTGGGGCGTTCCCGAACAGCCGGTCCTTGATATTTGTTCAAAAAGCCGGTAAGGGGTAGACACGAAAAAATCGGGGCCGGCATTCAAAGACCTGCCGACGCTGCGGCAGTCGAAGGTGACGACCGCGAAGCCGGCGACGGGTTCACGCAACCGCCGACCAGAGGATGAAAACGCCCATTCCTACAGCCTTAAGCGCTTAATTTTTCTTGCCCTTTCCTTTCGATTTCCCCTTCCCCTTGCCCTTATCCGAAACGTCGTAAAAATCCTGTCCTCTTTTCAGTGAATGGAACTCTTTTGATCCGGGTTTGATGCCCAGACTCTTCGCAATGACGCCCCAGCCTTTGCCCTTGCCGGATTTGTATTCATCCATCACCCGTTCCGCCGGCTGTCTCGACATTTCTCCGAGCCGAAAAACCATGTAGGCGTCCGCCGGTTTTTCCACATTGCTCAGCACGGTATTGATCTGTATGTCGCCGATCTGGAAGCGGGTTGCAAGCCTTACCTTGAAACCTGAGGGATCGGCTTCCGCCCGGATGTTGAAATCCCTGATCCAGTCAAAATCTCCCGCCGCCCCGATGGTTGCGGCAAGCAAGATCATCATGGAAACCGCGACCAACATTCTGAATACTTTCATGATAACCTCCTCCTGGTTTTCCGGTGATGCCTGCACTGATACAGCGCCTTTCATCGGTCCGGATGTCTGCAAGAAATTCATACCATCGTAAGGGGAAACGCACTGTTTCCCTGATGATCACTTCCGGGTATCCGGTTAGGGAACAGTATAATGCCGGTTTACCCGTTTTACAAGCGGATGGTTGCTGCGGAGCAGACGGGGAAGAAGGTCGCCTGGATCACGAGCGGCGGGCCGGTGGAGCCCCTGATCGCGATGGATGTGATCCCTGTCTATCCGGAGAACCACGGGGCGAGCAAGATGGGGGTCGATCTCTGCGAGAAAATCGAGGCGATGGGGTACTCGAGCGACCTGTGTTCCTATGCCCGGGCCGATATCGCCTGCGCGCCGATCAACGGCGGGCCGATCGGCGGCCTTCCCCGGCCCGACATGCTCGTCTGCTGCAACTTTCTGGAGACGATGGCCGAAGGCTACAGCCGGATCTACCTCAACATCGGCGTAGACGAGATGGACCGGGAGGTGATGGCGATGGCCGACAAGTACGAAGTGGACGGCATCGTCATGCACTCCAACCGGAGCTGCAAACCATACTCCTTCGGACAGTGCGACATCCAGCGGATCATCCGGGAAAAGAAGAGGATCCCGACGGTCATGATCGAGGCGGACATGGTCGATGAGCGGAGCTTCTCCGAGAGCCAGATCGAGACCCGGATCGATGCTTTCATCGAGGTGATGAAGGAGGGGAAAAGGGTGCTTGGCTCAGTCCACTAACATCAGACAATAAATGTTCTGTGTCTCTCTTTTTTCACGGAGCGTCTGCAGGAAGAAACCGTGGCTCCTTGCCGTCTCAAACACGTCGATGCCCGCGCCTTCCATGGAAGGTCTGGCCTTCTCCGGAAAGTTGCAGGGGCTTTCCTTGATCCGGTTGCACTCCTTGCACAGGGTGCAGGGCCCCGCCAGATAGACGAAGGCCTTGTAATACCCCTCCTTGAAAAGATCGCCTTCCATTTTCAGGAGCATCTCGAAGAATTCCTTGAAACGGGCGCCCCGCTCCGGTGTGCGGGGGGCTTCCATATGGAACAAAACGGCGCGACGGTAGGCGTCGAGGACCTTTCTGGTCTCCTCCGGCGTCGGCGAATTAGGGGGACAGCAGTAGCATTTGTTATAGCCGAACGGGCAGCCGTATTGACACTTCAGTCTCACCCACGGTGCGGTGATGACGCTGCCTGGAAAAATTAGTTTCGCATGCGTTGCCCCTTTCTCCAGCGCTTCATCACAGTACTTTTTCAGATCGCCGCCCTCCATGGTGTCTCTCCTTTCTTTCAGGCTCACGCTTTGAACGTCTCTGCCATACGTTAGACCGACTTGGCGAAGGGAACGTCGGGGTCAGGCAGGGGTGTCGTGATGCAATTGATCGTGCAGGTCCTGGCGCCCGAGGTGCGATCGAACAGATTCTGGGTCAAGCGCTCGTCGGCGCCGCTATTGTCGATGGCCGCAAAAATCAACCGTACGTACGTATTTCATGGGGTACTCCTGCCGACATGATTTTTGATATGAAATTGCCTTTTTGTGGTTTGAGTATAGGAAAGAGGTGCATGTGTGTCAATAAAATTTACTTCCAAATCCAGGGAAAAAGCTGCAAACTTATCCGATGCCTCACTCTCACCGGCTCATTCTTATTTTTTATTGCGTTTCTCCGGAAAGGAATGTAGAAAGATCTCGTTCCTGCCCGTTCCTGCGTGAGGACGGATCGGCTTTCCGGACAGTTGAAACCCTTGAGAGTGCAGGCTAAATCCCATGGCAGAACGCCGGAAGAGGGAATGAGAAGATTGAACACGTAACGATTCTGTAAGAACATTTGGGAGGAATGGCTCATGAAAAAACAAATGATGGCGCTGATCTTATTTTTATTCACCTTTGTTGTAATTTCCAGCAGTCTGGCCGCCGAAAAACCCAGGATTGGCGTGCTGCGGTTCACGAACAACACCCATGCCGGCTGGTGGCACGGTGGCATGGGCGGAGAACTGCAGGATATGCTGATCGCGGAACTGGCCAGCACGAAATCGTTTTCCATCCTCGAACGAAAGGAGCTTGACGCCGTCGTCAGCGAACAGAAGCTGGGCGCTTCCGGCCTCGTCCGGAAAGAGACGGCCCCGGAAATCGGCAAACTTACCGGCGCCAGGTACCTCATCTCAGCGACAGTTACCTCATTTGAAGAGAACACAGGCGGCAAAGACGCAGGGTTTTCCTTATTGGGAGTTTCCGTCGGAGGCAACAAGGGCAGTGCCTATATGGCCGTCGACCTGAAGGTAATGGATACGAACACCGGGGAAATCGCCGACGTGAGAACCGTCGAAGCCACATCCGAATCCTCCGGCCTGCGGCTGGGCCTGAATCTGAGCTTCTTCTCCGGAAATTTCGGCGAAAAGGCCAAAACTCCCACCGCTAAGGCGATCCGGGGCTGCGTTGTGGAAATTGCCCAGTATCTGGAATGTTCACTCCTCCAGGGGAAAGATAGCAGCTGCATGAAAGAATACGATGAAAAGGAGAGCAAAAGAAAGCAGAAAACAAAAGACTCCATAAAGTTGGAGTGATCCTTGCCTCGAAAATGAAGTAAATTCCTGTTGGGTCCGAGTGGAGGCTGGTGGCTTCCCATGTTACCGGGCGATTTCCCCCTCATGTCTTCATGTCGTTTCCGGCGGAAGTTGTTCGCCCAAGGCCAGCCGTACCAGATTGCTCAGGTGGATGGGGCGGAGACCCGCCTCGCGGGCGGGGCGACGCAGGCGCAGGGTGCACATGGGGCACAGGAACACCATGAGCTCAGCCCCATGAGCCTTGGCGTCCTCTATATTGCGCGCCGAAGATTCGATAGCCCTCTCTCTTTGGCCAAACCCCACCAGGGGGGCATCGCAGCACAACGCCTCCTGGCGATCGTACTTTCGCGCCACCCTTTCCACACCGATGAGTTCAAAAAGTTCGTCGAGAATGGGATCTTTCTCCATGGAATACCGGGAAGAGCACGGCTGCTGATAGGCGGCTCTGAGATCAAGGCGACGGACCTCTTCCCGGTGGTCCCGGACGTAGTCGCGGAGGTAAGTAATGATGTGCACAGGCCGAAAGGGGACGTTGATTCCGTAGGCAGGGGCCACGCTTTTCACCGCCGCAAAGCACTCATCATGAAAAAACACGATCTCCTCAGTTCCTACCCGGGCAAGATTCTCCACCAATTGCCGCACACCGGGTTCGATGGGGGACTGGAGGCCCATGTGGCAGTAGCCCACATGGCAGAAATAGTCGCCGCCTTTGAGAAAGGTCATGCCCTGGTAAACTCGGCCCTCAAACATGCGGGGTATCAACGGATCCACGACGCAGAGGGAGATCACAGGCCGGCCGGGCTCCCCACGTACGATTTCACTTGGCGAGTCCCTCCATTCTTGGGCCAGGGCTAATCCTTTTGGGGATTGAACCGCCTTGGTTTCTTCTTGCCTCTGAAGAATCAGATCAAAAGGATGGGCATCCTGGGGGCAGTAGGTGTTGCAGGCGATGCACGTGGCGCACAGGGACACGATTTCGGTCGGCTCGCCGGCGATAAGAGCCTCCATTTCTTTCACCGCTCGATCCTGGTCGTACTCCACGTAGTGGCACCGAACGAAACACTCCCCACACCGCTTGCATTTCGATTCATCAAACATCTGTCTCTTCCCTCCCGCCCCGTGCCCCGTCAATCCCGAGGAGGCTGACCCTGCCCCCCATGAAACGCCCCGTCAGACGTCCTCTCGCAGGCATTATTATTGATAAGAACTTGCTTTTCTTTGGGGGAAGAATACGAAGGCGGGCCTTGTTTGTCAATGAGATTTTATCGGCAGCATGCCGGACGAACATTACTTTTTATGGAATCGATCCAGTATATTCAAATGTTCCTCTGTCAGGGACAGGAGTGCATCCTGGGAAGAAAGATAGTCCAGATGGGTCTTCAGATCCGACGTAAGACCCTGGTAAGTTCCCCGTTTGATCACTTTCAGCGCCGGCATAGGCCATTGGACTATCTTTAAAACCCACGATATCGTATCGTCAATCAGTGTTTCTTCCGGAAACAATTGGTTTACCAGGCCCAGGCGAAGCGCCTCTTCTGCCGGCACTTCCCTGCCCGAAAGCAGAATTTCAAGGGCCTGTCCAAGTCCGATGATGCGCGGCAGGAAAAAACATCCGCCAAACCCTGGGGCCAGCCCCAGCCGGACATAGGACGAGATAAACATGGCGTTCGAGCTGGCGGTTCTTACATCGCAGGCTAAGGCGAGATCAAATCCTCCACCGGCAGCCGGTCCGTTCACCGCAGCGACCAGCAACTTGTCCATATCTGCCATCAGCATCGGGATTTTTTGAAGATGTTCCCATAGGTATTTCTTCAACCCCCAGGATCTGAGTTCTGCCCGAATCATTTCCTGGATGTCTCCCCCTGCGCAGAAGGCACTGCCGGCTCCGGTAATGACAACGGCTTTGATGTCATCGTTCTCGAGGGCGCAATGTAACGCTTGAATCATGCTTTCGATCATTTCGATGGAGAGCACGTTTCGTTTCTCCGGGCGATTTAGAGTGATAATGGCGACCGGCGCTTTTTCTTTATAAGTGATTTCCTTGAATTCCATGATACCCTATGCTTTCCCTGGTTTTCCCAGAATACTGGTTGCGATGATGTTTTTCATGATTTCAGGGGTGCCCCCGGCAATTTCCAGGGCTTTCACATCCCTTAAAAGGCGTTCAAAAGGGGTATCCCGGTAACATCCGTGGCTTCCGACAATCCGGATGGCGCTCATCACCGTTTCAACAGCAGTTTCTCCTGCATAATATTTGGCCATGGAAGAAAGGGCGGAAACCTCCCTTTCGGTCTCTTCCGTATGGGCGGCCTTATCCCGGAGCAGGACGGCCGCTTCCAGTTTTGTATACAGATCTGCTATCATCCAGCGGATCCCCTGAAAGTCCGACACTCTTGCCGGACCGACCTCCCGTTCTTTCGCAAAATTTATGGCCCTTTCCAGGGCCTCTCTGGCCATGCCGATGAATGTGCTGGCATTACCAAGCCGACTGAAATTAAACGTTGCAACGAATACAGACAATCCCCGCCCCTCTTCACCCACCACATGGGTATCGGGAACGCGACAGTCGTCGAATTCCAAAGTGTAAATCGGAGAGGATCTCAATCCCATGGGATCCAGTTTCTCCTTTATTTTAAAGCCGGGCAACCCTTTTTCCACCAGAAAGACAGTAAGACCAAGATCTGTTTTGGCAAATACGTTGATCAGGTCCGCTTCTGCGGCATCGTTGATATGGGCCTTTACTCCGCTGAGTATAAAGAAATTCCCATCCCGTTTGGCAATGGTTTTCATCCGGGCAAAACTGGAGCCCATGTCCGGTTCGGAAATCGCCGTGGCCGCATGAATGCTTCCCGAACACAATCCGGGGACAAATCGTTGCTTCAGCGCTTCCGTGCCGTATTCCAAAATCATTTTCTGGGTCTGAAAGATTCCGTTATGAATCGCACCAGCGCCAAGACGTCCCAGTTCCTCGCAGAGCAAGCAGTAACCGATTGTTCCAAGCCCTTGACCCCCGTATTGTTTCGGAACCGCTGCACCGAGAAAGCCCTCTGATCCGAACTTTTGGAACGTGTCTCTGGGGAACAGGGATTTTTGGTCGTAATAGTCGATTTCCGGTTCCATATGCTTTCGAATAAAGCACCTGGCCCGCTCTTGAAAAACGATTAAATCCGGTCCGTACTTAAAATCCACTGCTTCCTCTCCTCAATGCTCCAACCCTAAGATTCTGTCTGTATGAGTTGCCATAAACATCCGGACATCTTTTCAGCCGGTAAAAAAACAGAAATTTCATTCGACCAGTTTTCCATCGGGTGAATCTGGAATTTCTTCAAATGCCTTAGGGTTTCCTCGAGGTCTTCCACATTTAACGCCACATGATGCAGCCCCTCCACCACCTTTGAGGGAGAAGATCCCCGAAAGTCGTACAGAGTGTGAAAATGGGCTTCTCCGATGACAAACCGGTCGCGTGAACAATCGAGTGTTGCGTCCCCTTCACTCCCTGCTTTTTTTGCTCCCAACTTGTCGATGAAAAAATCCCTGCCGAACTCCCCGTTGCTTACACGGACAGCAACATGGTCGATTCCCTTTATCATTGGATTGCGGGACGGCTTCCGCGGGTTTCTCTGCATGAGCTGCATGCCCAGTTTAAGCGTCGAAATCGGATGTAAAAAGGTGAAGTCCATCCCCTTTTCCCGGGTTGTGCCAGCGATGCGGACACCTTTTTCCTCTAATTTTTGTGTTTCCAAATCTATGTCCGTTACTTCCAGGGCCAGGTGATGGACGCCCTGTCCGTGTTTTTTTAAATAACTTGCCAGAAAGCCTTTGGCGCCCAGCGGGCCCATTAATTCTAATTCGTTCTTTGGCCCCAGTGAAAGCACAAGGTAGGTATGAACGCCGTCTGCCGGATAGGAATGGCTCATGATGAGGTCCAGCTGAAAAACATCCCGGTATAAGGCTGCCGCCTTTTCAATATCCTCAACCGCCAGGGCAATGTGATCGATACCTTTGTACACAGGAATTCTCCTCAATTGCAAGACCCATGAATAGCTATTCCTTAATCCACCACCTAAAATAGAGTTCCGTCGTTATTGCAAAGGGTTATATACGAATTTCATGCACCCATTGGTGAAGAAAAAGATTCTATAACGTCATGATAACAATGAAAGAACAGAAATTAATTGATAAGAACTTGCTTTTCGGTGGGGGAAGGATACGAAGGCGAGCCTTGTTTGTCAAGGAGATTTAATTGCAGTATGCTTTTCTAAATAGGGGGCGATTCAGAGAGAGGGGCCGGCGGCTTGTCGTTCGTTCCTTTCCGGTCCCCTTTTAAGGCCTCAAGCCGATTTGAGAGTGGGAGTCGCAAATCCTGCTTTTATTTTCCTTTCATAGGTTACAGCGATAGGGAGCAAAATCTCATCAAATTATTGATTATTTCTTCATAGTGCGTTATACGTTCCTTCAACGTGAAAATTTGATGGGTGGAGGGATCACACAAGTTGCCGCCCAGGACGGATATCGATTTCTCAGGAAGCAGGCTTGTCGGATTTGAGAGGGAAACCGTAAAAAACAAAGGTGAAAAGAGATGGAAAACGTCGTTATTGTCGGTTTTGCGCGCACCCCCATCGGCGGCTATGGCGGGTCGCTGAAGGATATCCCTGTATACCGCCTGGGCAGTCTCGTTTTAAAGGAAGCGGCTAAGCGGGCAAATATTGAACCCCACATGGTTGAAGATGTGATCATGGGGACCGCTTACCAGAATGGGGAATGCGCCAATGGCGCCCGTATGGCCGTTCTTGATGCCGGTTGGCCCGATACCGTGCCCGGTGTCGTCCTTGACCGGCGCTGCTGCTCCGGTGTGGAGTCCATTTTTTACGGCGCCCTTAAAATCCAGACGGGAAACGCGGATATTGTCATTGCCGGCGGCATGGAAAGTATGAGCCAGGCAGAGCTTTACATACCCGGTGATATCAAATGGGGGCTCGGCGGCAAGAAACATGAAAAATATGGCTTCATGCCGAGGGGCCATGGGGCGCTCGCGACGTGGGGGATTCCCCTCTATGACAGAATTCAGCGCGCCAGGGTCATGTCCCAGCCGATAGAGAGGTACGGTGAACTCAGCTCGATGATGTCATGGGCTGAGGCCGCGGCGAAAAAGGAAAATATCACCCGCGAAGAGGCCGACCAGTGGGCCTGCCGGAGCCACCGGAGGGCGATTGCGGCTCAGGATGCGGGAAAATTCGCCGAAGAGATCGTTCCCGTTCCCGTCGGAATAGGAAAGGGGGGCGAAACCGTTTTTTTCGCTGCCGATGAGGGACCCAGGAGGGAAACGACACTGGAAAGACTCGCCAAGCTTCGTCCGGTTTATCCGGACGGCGTCTGTACAGCGGGCAATTCTTCATCCGAAAATGACGGCGCGGCAGCTATCGTCCTGACATCGGAAAGAAAGGCAAAAGAGCTCGGTGTAACGCCCCTGGCCTATTTTCGATCCTGTGCCTTTGCCGCAACAGATCCGACATTGACCTATCCGGCGGTGCCCGCATCCGTTAATAAGGCCCTTCAGAAGGCCGGAATCGCCATTGACCAGGTCGATCTCATAGAAATTCAGGAAGCTTTCGCCGTACAGGCCCTTGCAGATGCCAGGCTTTCGGGAATCAGAGACGAAGAGATGGATGCCAGGGTGAATGTGAACGGTTCGGGGATTTCGCTGGGGCATCCCATCGGCGCAACGGGGACCATGCGATTGATAACCCTGATCAATGAAATGAAAAGAAGAAACAACCGGTTCGGCCTGGAAACACTCTGCGGAGGCGGCGGTCAGGGCGTCTGCATCATCGTGGAAAGAAAATCATAAAGACCGGGGATCGCCCCTCTATTTCTCCTGAAAGAACTTTTCGAAGAAATCCTGCCTCTTTTTGGGAATAAAGACCGACCCGTCGTAGTCCACGATCAGCTTCCCGTCGATATGGTCCATCTCATGCTGAACGACGCGGGCGGCGAAGTCGAGATAGCGTCTGCTGACCTTCCGGCCTTCCGCATCATAGGCCCGGACCTTGATCTCCGGATGCCGGCTGATCTCCACGCGGATCTCCGGGCAGGAGAGACACCCCTCGTCCATGACGACCGGCTCGCCCCGTCTCTGGGTGATCCGGGGGTTGATGAGAATCTCGCAGTCCTCCTTTTTCCGGGCGGAATCCTTTTCGTCGTAGCCCCGGCTCCGGAAGGCGATGATCCTCCTGCTGATGCCGATCTGTGGGGCGGCGAGCCCCACGGCATCTTCCCGCTCCAGGAATGTCTCCGCCAGCGTTCGGATGGCCTGTGTCGTTTCCGGATCGAAGGGGACCGGCGCCTCGCGGGAGGGGGACCGGAGGATGCGGGCATCGTCCCCGTTGAGCTGCTCCTCATTCCAGAGGGTCAGGACTTTATGACTGGCCATCTTTTACTTCCTTTCTTCCGATGAATTCCGGCTGCCGGCCCCGATCGTTCGCACCAGGAACGATTCTTGTTTTGTCGTATAACACCACCGGGCAGACATTTCAAGGAGTTCGCCAATTCGGTCCTTGCAGAATCAGGGGATGTCTGTTAGCTTTCAACCTGCCTTAGATTGTTGAGGCGAACGGTGTCAAGGGTTTGCCATCCCGGAACGGCGGCTGTTGGGACTTTTTTCGGAACATCTTTTTTACGAGAGTATCCGCGTTGATTTATTCCCTCATTGCAGAAAAGGCGAAGCGCGAATTTTCCCGGGCGATGCGTTTCGAGGGCGGGGGCGTTTCCCATGTGGCTCCCCCCGGCGATCCGAGGCCCCGGCTCCTCTACCTCCACATTCCCTTCTGCGAGAGGCTCTGCCCCTACTGCTCGTTCAACCGCTTCGTCTTTGCAGAGGAGCTCTGCCGTGAATATTTCCGGGCGCTCCGGAAGGAGCTGATCCTCTACCGCAACCTTGGTTATGATTTCGGAGGAATCTACATCGGCGGCGGGACGCCGACGGTCCTGATCGACGAGTTGGAAGAGACGATCGCCCTGGTGCGGGAGTGCTTTTCCATCCGGGAGCTGTCGGTCGAAACCAACCCGAACCACCTGACCGAAGACCGCCTGGCGGTCCTCCAGCGGGCGGGCGTCAACCGTCTCTCCGTCGGCGTCCAGAGCTTCGACGACGGCCTGCTCAAAAAGATGGACCGCTACGACAAGTACGGGAGCGGGGCGGAGATCGCCGGGAGGCTCCGGGAGACCCTGGGACGCTTCGGGACGCTCAACGCCGACATGATCTTCAATTTTCCTACCCAGACCTCGGCGATGCTCGCAAGGGATCTCGATACCCTCCGAGACATCGGCATAGATCAGGTGACCTGGTACCCGCTCATGGTTTCCGATTCGACCCGGCAGAAGGTCATGGAGACCATGGGACGGGTGGACAGCCGGCAGGAGGAGCGGTTTTACCACCAGATCGTCGGGCGTCTCCTTCCCGCGTACCGGTTTTCGTCGGCCTGGTGCTTCTCGCTGAAGCAGGCGATGATCGACGAGTACATAGTCGATTACGACGAGTATGCAGGCCTCGGTAGCGGTTCGATCGGCTACCTGAACGGGACCTGCTACGCCAACACCTTCGATATCCGCGGCTACATCGCCCAGATCGACCGGGGCGAGCTGCCGCTCGCGGCCTCCCGCGTCTTTTCCGTCCGGGACAGGATCCGCTACGATTTTCTCATGAAACTCTTCGGGACCCGCTTGAATGTGGTGGAGCTCCGGAAGAAGTACGGAGGCGCGTTCCTGAGCCTCCTCTGGCCGGACCTTCTCGCCTTTTTTCTGATAGGGGGGCTTTCCTGGCGTGCGCCCAACATCGTCCTGACGAAGCGGGGCCGGTATGCCTGGGTGGTCCTGATGCGGGAATTCTTCACGGCAGTCAACAACTTCCGGGACTACTGCCGGGGGGAGTTGGCCCGGTGAGCAAGTGGGTGAGCAAGTCAAGGGCCGAGTTCAAGGATGGGGACGCATTTAATGTGAACATCGAAGACTATCATTGAAAAGGATTATTTATGAGAACACGTAGAAGAC
>MICJ01000088.1:38114-38846 GCA_001830835.1 Syntrophobacterales bacterium GWC2_56_13
GGATCGATTCTCAAGTTTCATTACTTGGAACCGTCAGGAATCAGCGTTACAGATCTTGCGAAGGAGCTGAGATTGTCGAGAAAAACAGTATCCAAAATACTGAACGAACGCGGCTCTGTGACAACGGATGTTGCCTTGCGGTTGTCCAGAGCGTTTGATACCACCCCTGAATTATGGTTGAACCTTCAGAGAAATTACGATCTCTGGCATACGGCAAATGAGACAACTGATTGGCAGACCATAACACCCCTATTGAAAATCGCTCGTGGAAGCGCATGAAGGATATCCGTAGCCTTTCTGGAGACCACATTCGAACTTTAAGTGTAGATTTTAAGTCAGACTCCTCAAAACAAAATTACACTATATCCTGTTTAAACAAACTGATCGTTTCGGAGAATCAGGCAGTAGGTTGAAGGAGGTGGATGTATGAACTTTTCGCGAATCACTGTTAATCCATACCAGATGAATGGAATGCCTTATATCCGTGGCTTGAGGATTCCTGTGGCAACGATTGTCGCTATGGTGGCGGAAGGGATGAATGATACGGACATCCTGGCAGCCTATCCGGATCTTGAAAAGGGTGATATCGTTGAATCTCTGCGTTATGCAGCGGAAGCACTCCGTGAACGCGAATTACCGCTGGTAATGCAGGCATGAAATTGCTGATCGATAATGCCTTGTCTCCGCTGGTAGCAGATGGATTAAAATCGGCGGGATACCATACCGTTCATG
>MICJ01000088.1:38864-40865 GCA_001830835.1 Syntrophobacterales bacterium GWC2_56_13
AAAGCGCATCAGATGCAGAAATACTGGAACGTGCTCCCAATGAAAATCGTGTTATCGTCTCAGTGGATACCGACTTCGGAACACCTCATGGACTACTGGGCCGAGACCATGCAGGACGACGTTTACCTGATCGTAGGCGACGGCTGGCGCGAAGCCGCCAAGCCCCGGCTCATCATCGAGGAGAAAAGCAGCAAGTTGAAGGAGAAGCCCGATTTCACCGTCGGCAAGCTGGAATATAGAGCCGAGTTGATTCCGACCGCTACGCTACTCCGCTGCCGCAGCTCACCGGCGAAGTCGCGACGCTCGCCGCCCGCGTGGAGGAGCATCTTAAGAAGATGGGATTTGAGCGATGAAGAAGACCAAGCCCGTATCCCCAAAACTCAGCCGCACCCCGCCGAAGCAGGCCGGGAAGATGAGGCAAACGCAAACCGCTGAGCCGGAGCCGCCGACCGTTGTAGATGAAGCGGGCCTCCTCGCCGATCTTCGGGCGCTCATCCAGTCCGCACGACAGCATGTCGCCACGGTGGCCAATGCCACGCAAACATTGCTTTACTGGCATATGGGGTGGCGCTTGTTGAAAGAGATCCTCCAGGATGGCCGGGCTGCCTACGGGAAGCGGATTCTCGCGACAGTGTCGCGAGAATTGGCCTTGGAATTCGGCAGAGGGTTCAATTACGCCGCAGTCAATCGAATGATCCAATTCTTCCAGTCATTCCCCGATGAAGCAATTGTGTCTACGCTGTCGGCACAATTGAGTTGGAGCCACTTCATCGAACTCCTCCCCATCAAAGACCCGCTCGCCCGCGATTTCTACGCCGAGATGTGCCGGATTGAGCACTGGGATGTCCGCACGCTCCGGCAAAAGATCGGCGGCATGTTGTTCCAGCGCACGGCCCTTTCCAGGAACACCAAGGCGGTCATTTCCTCAGAAATCGCCAACCTCCGCGATGGCCGCATGACCCCCGACACGGTGTTCCGTGATCCCTACTTCCTTGACTTCCTGGGACTGAAAAGCGCCTACAGCGAGCGCGACCTGGAGAGCGCCATTCTGCGCGAGATAGAGAGCTTCCTTCTGGAGATGGGAGCGGGTTTCAGCTTTGTCGCCCGCCAGAAGCGCATGAGCGTCGGCAAGGACGATTTCCATCTCGACCTGCTCTTCTACCATCGCCACCTCCGCAGACTCGTCGCCATCGAGTTAAAGCTCGAGTCCTTCCAACCGGCCCATGTGGGGCAGATGGAGTTTTACCTCCGTTGGCTTGACAAACATGAACGCGCCCCTGGAGAGGAATCCCCCATCGGCCTCATTCTCTGTGCCGCAGCCGATACCGAACAGGTGGAACTCTTCCAACTGGATGCCAAATCCATCCGCGTCAGTGAATACCTCACTGAACTGCCACCCATGGTGCTCCTCCAGACCCGCCTCCACCAAGCCATCGAGCACGCCAGAGAGCAGGTCGCAAGGCGCCAGACAACCCGGGAGCGTCAGCCATGAGCGACTACGCTAACATGCTCGAATCCATCCGTGGTCTCGCATCAAGCCTCCATACGATAAACCAAAAGGCCGTAAGGGAATACACCCCGGTCGTGGAAGCCATCCTGCGCTCGCCCATCCCCGACACCCGCAACATCGTCCTGACGAAGCGGGGCCGGTATGCCTGGGTGGTGCTGATGCGGGAATTCTTCACGGCGGTCAACAACTTCCGGGACTACTGCCGGGGGCAGTTGGCGCCGTAAGTTTCCGCTACCCCATGGCTGTTTGATCTTTTCTATTGACAGTGTGAGGAATAACCTCATAAGGATCATTTCAGCCAGAAACATGAATCGCAAGGAAAGGGATGCGTATAAATACCATGAAAAAAATACCTAAGTTTAAAACGGAAGCCGAAGAACGTGATTTTTGGGCAAACGCTGATTCCTCCGACTATGTTGATTGGTCGAAGGCAAAAAGAGTGCTACTTCCCAACGTCAAGCCTTCTCTCAGAACGATTTCTCTGCGCCTGC
>MICJ01000089.1:0-14985 GCA_001830835.1 Syntrophobacterales bacterium GWC2_56_13
TGATGGAGAAGTTCAAGACCACGACCACGCCGATCGGTTCCAAGGCGAAACAGGAGAACCCTTCGTTGATCGAGCGGGGGATTTTCGTGAAGAAGGAGATGCCCGAGTACTGTGCCGAGTATCAGAAGATCATCGAACGGGCGATGAAGGGGAATTGATTTATGGAACGATGCAGGATGGTGTTTTCCGGTTCAGGCGGACAGGGAGTGATCACGGCGGCGATCATTCTGGCCGAGGCGGCCGTACTGCACGAAAATCTTGTGGCCGTTCAGTCCCAGTCGTACGGTCCGGAAGCGCGCGGCGGCGCCACCCGCTCCGATGTCATCATCGCCGATTCCCCGATCCATTTTCCGAAAGTGATCCAGCCCAACGTCCTGGTATGTCTGACCCAGCAGGCGTATGCGAATTATTATTCCATCCTCCGTCCGGGCGGTCTGCTTGTCACCGACAGCCATTACGTCAAGCTGGACAAGAAGGTGGATGCACGTCAGGTGGAACTGCCGCTGTACGAGACGGTGATGGAGAAGATCGGCCGGCCGATCGTTTTCAATATCTGCATGCTCGGGGCCGTCATCGGACTGACGAAGCTGATCCGGCCCGAGTCCATTATGAAAGTTCTCGAAGAGCAGATGAATCCCAGATTCTTAGAGATGAACCGCCAGGCCCTCGATCTCGGCCTGAAACTGGTCGAAGGCCTCTGGAGATTGAATCCGCTTGCTTCAAATCAATTTTGACGACTTCGTAAAAAGTCGTCGATATGCGAAAGGTGCGCACGGCGATGGGGGGACTAAATGAAGATTCATGAATATCAGGCGAAGAAACTATTACTGGACTATGGGATTCCGGCGCCCCGCGGCGGGGTGGCCGCAACTCCGGAGGAGGCGCGCAGGATTGCCGGCGAACTTGCGGGGCAGGTCGTCGTCAAGGCGCAGATCCATGCGGGCGGCCGGGGAAAGGGGGGCGGCGTGAAGCCGGCGGCGGCGCCGGATGAGGCGGAGACGGCCGCCCGGTCGATCCTCGAAATGCAGCTCGTGACCCACCAGACGGGCCCGGAAGGGAAAAAGGTGCGCAAGGTTCTTGTGGAGGAGGCGTCCGCCATCCGGAAGGAGCTGTACTTGAGCGTGGTTGTGGACCGCTCGCGCGGGCGAGAGTGCGTGGTGTTCATGGCTTCGGAGGCGGGCGGCATGGACATCGAGCAGGTGGCGGCGACGGCCCCGGAGAAGATCGTCAAATGCGCGGTCCATCCCGCCGTCGGGTTCAGCCCGTTCCAGGCGCGCAAGCTCTCCGCCAGCCTCGGGCTGGATGCGGGGCAAAGCAGGCAGTTCGCGGAGATCGTCCGGAACCTCTACCGGCTGTTTCTGGAAAAAGACTGCTCGCTGGTGGAGATCAACCCGCTGGCAATCACCGAGCCGGGCCAATTGCTGGCCCTCGACACGAAGATCAACTTCGACGATGACGGCCTGCACCGCCACCCCGAGATCCGTGAGCTGCGCGACCCCGACGAGGAGGATCCGCTGGAGGTCGCAGCCAAGAACGCCGCCGTGAACTACATCAAGCTGGACGGAAACGTCGGCTGCATGGTCAACGGAGCGGGGCTGGCGATGACGACGATGGACCTGATCAAGATGGCGGGCGGCGAACCCGCGAACTTCCTCGATGTGGGAGGCGGCGCGTCGGCGGAGCAGATCGAGAAGGCGTTCCGAATCCTGACGTCCGACCCGAACGTGAAGTGCATCCTCGTCAACATCTTCGGCGGGATTCTCCGGTGCGACCGCGTCTCCGCCGGGCTGATCCAGGCGGCGGGGAAGATCGATATGAAGCTGCCGATGGTGGTGCGGCTCCAGGGGACGAATGTGGAGGAGGGGCGTCGGATGCTGCAGGAATCCGGGCTCCGGTTTACGGTGGCGGATGGCCTGTACGAGGCGGCCCAGAAGGCCGTGTCTCTGATCGGATCATAGAGGTTAGCAAGAGGAGAGAGTCCTATGACCATACTGTTGAATGAGAAATCACGGGTTGTCGTTCAGGGGATCACGGGCTCGGAGGGGAGCTTTCACACCCGGGAGTCGGTGAAGATGGAGACGAACGTCGTGGCCGGGGTCACTCCCGGCAAGGGGGGAACGGATCTGGACGGCATTCCCGTGTATAACCGCGTCAGCGACGCCGTGGAAAAAGAGGGCGCCAACGTTTCGGGGATCTATACGCCGGCCGCGTTTGCCCCGGATGCGATCTTCGAGGCAATCGAGGCGGGGATCGGTCTTGTCGTCTGCCTGACGGAGGGACTCCCCGTGGCGGAGATGATCAAGGTGAAACAGGCGCTGAAAGGATCGGGGACACGGATGATCGGGCCCAACTGTCCGGGGATCACGACCCCTGGAGTGGGGAAGGTCGGTTTCATGCCCAATTTCATCCACAGGATAGGGAACGTGGGCGTCGTGTCGCGAAGCGGGACCCTCACCTACGAGATGATCTGGCAATTGACCGGTCTGGGAATCGGCCAGTCCACCTCCGTCGGGATCGGCGGGGACCCGATCGTGGGGTCCGGCTTCATCGATATCCTGGAGCTCTTCGAAAAGGATCCGCAGACAGAGGCGATCGTGATGATCGGCGAGATCGGAGGGACGGCGGAAGAGGAGGCTGCAGAGTTCATCCAGACACAGGTGACGAAACCGGTGGTCTCCTTCATCGCCGGGCGGACGGCCCCCCCGGGACGGAGGATGGGCCATGCCGGGGCAATCATCTCGGGCGGGAAAGGCGCCGCCGAGGAGAAATTCAAGGCCCTGGAACGGGCCGGAGTCTTCGTGGAAAAGAATCCCGCCGAGATAGGCCGGCGCGTGCAGGAAATATTGAAAAGAAGTGCTGCTTGACAAAGCCGGGATTCCCTGTTAGGGAGAATTCCGCATTGTGATTTTTGGGCCCTTTGCGCATCAGGAAAGAGTATTCCTGGCGCGTGCCTGTCAGAGCCGAAGTGCAGTCTTCATCGTTTCAACCATGCAGGGGGGGGTATGTTCATCTGGCTATTTCACCGTATCAGCGGTGCGATCCTGATTGTCCTATTCAGCATCAAGATCCTCACCAGTTTCTTCCTTTTCACCAAAGACAAAAAGCCCGACTGGGCCCTGAGCCTGCACAGACAACCCGTTCTGGATATTCTCATTTTGATCCTTTTTACCTTTCATAGCCTCTACGGTCTAAGAACCATAGCGATAGACCTCGGCTACCGGAAAGAGAAACAGTTGTTCTGGATAGCAAATGTCGCCGCGGCGTTGATTTCCGCGGCGTTGATTATTCTTTATTTCCGGTTTTCATAGGGCGCGGGAATGCTTGATCACGATATTCTCATTGTCGGCGGCGGTCTGACGGGTCTTCGGGCGGCTGTCGGCCTGTGCGACCGTTTCAACGTGGGGCTGATCTCCAAGGTCTATCCCGTCCGCTCCCATTCGATCGCCGCGCAGGGGGGCATCAACGCCGCCCTGACCAACAACCCCGATAGTCGGGACGATTCCTGGGAGAAACACACCTTCGATACCATCAAGGGGAGCGATTACCTGGCCGATCAGGACGCCGCGGAGATCATGTGCAAGGAGGCCATCAAGATCGTTTACGAAATGGAGCACTGGGGCTGCCCCTTCAGCCGCTTTCCCGACGGCACGATCGCCCAGCGGCCCTTCGGCGGCGCCGGCTATCCCCGGACCTGCTATTCCTCCGACATCACCGGCCATGTGCTTCTCAACACCCTCTATGAAAGGGCCGTCGCGAAGGGGGTCAAAATCTACCCGGAATGGTTTGTGACCTCCCTGTGCATCGAAGAAGGCCGGTGTCACGGCGTCGTGGCCCTGGATATACGCACGGGTGAGCTCATTCCCGTGCGCGCCAAAGCGACGTTCTTCGGCACCGGGGGGTATGGTCGGGTCTTCCAGCACTCCACCAACGCCCTGATCAACACGGGAAGCGGCATCGGGATGGCCTACGCGGCGGGCGCCCCGCTCAAGGACATGGAGTTCGTCCAATTCCACCCCACCTGCCTCATCGGCACCAACATCCTCATGACGGAGGCCTGCCGGGGCGAGGGCGGCTATCTGTTCAACAACCGGGGGGAGCGCTTCATGCAGCGCTATGTTCCTACGGCCATGGAACTGGCGCCCCGCGATATCGTTTCCCGGTGCATTCAGACGGAGATCAACGAGGGCCGGGGGTTCGACCACCCCCTGGGAAGGTACATCCAGCTCGATCTCCGGCACCTGGGAGAGAAGAAGATCCTGGAGAGGCTTCCCGGCATCCGGAAGATCTGCATCGATTTCATAGGCATCGATCCGGTCCTCGAGCCGATCCCCATCATGCCCTGTCAGCACTATTCCATGGGGGGCATCGACGTCAACGGGCGTTGCGCCTCTGAGATCCGCGGTTTCTATGCCGGCGGCGAATGTTCCTGCGTCAGCGTCCACGGCGCCAACCGCCTGGGAGGGAACTCCCTGCTGGAGACCATTGTCTTCGGGAAACTGGCGGCGCAGGCGATTGGTGAGGATCTGGAGGGCGGCGTCCCCCAATCGGACGAAAAGCCCCTCCTGCAGTTGAAGGATAAGGTCGACAAGAAGATCCGGCGGCTGGCTGCGCCCGGCCGGGAGAAACCCTACCGGCTCCATGCCGAACTGGGCGCCGTCATGAGCGAGAAAGTGGGCATCTTCCGGACCCGGGAGGAGCTGGAGCAGGCCCTGAACAAACTGATCGAGCTCAAGGGACGCTATCGGGATGTCGGCGTCTCCTCTCCGGCCCGGCATATGAATTACGAACTCACAAACACCCTGGAGCTGGAATACATGCTGGAAGTCGCCCATACGATCATCCTGGGGGCCATCCTCCGGGAGGAAAGCCGCGGCGCTCACTTCCGGACGGATTTCAACACACGGAACGACACTGATTGGTTGAAGCATACGATCGCCCGGATGGGTCCCGACGGTTCACCCGCCATCTCCTTCAAGGAGGTGGCGATCACCCGGTATCAGCCGATGGAGAGAAAGTATTGATCAAAGCCAGTGCATACACCTTCAAGATCCTCCGTTATGACGCGAAGGAGCCGGACACGAAGCCCCGCTTCGCGACCTACCGGATCAACGTCATTCCCGGCCTGACGGTGCTGGCGGTGCTGATCCGGATCCGTGACGAGATCGACGGGACGCTTTCCTTCCGGTCCTCCTGTCGCTCCGCCGTCTGCGGGTCCTGCGCCATGGTGATCAACGGCAAGATTGATCTTGCCTGCCGGACGCAGGTGGCCGTCTTCGACACCGACACGATCATCCTGGAACCTCTGCCCAATTTCGAGGTGATCCGGGACCTGGTCGTGGACCTGACGCCGTTCTGGCAGATGTACGATAAGGTCCAGCCCTATCTGATCCGACGCAGTCCCGTTCCGGAAAAGGAGATTCCGCAGAGCGAAGAAGACCGCAGGCGCATCGACCAGTTCGTCAACTGCATCCTCTGCGCCTGCTGTTACGGCGCCTGCCCGGTGCTCGCGAGGGAACCGGATTATGTGGGCCCGGCGGCGGCGGCCAAACTGGAGCGGTTCGTCCTCGACTCCCGCGATGAAAGACCCGCCGGCGCGCTCTCGATCGTCAATGACGAAAAGGGGGTCTGGGCCTGCGACACCTTGTTGCGCTGCATCGACGCCTGCCCGAAGGATGTACGGCCCACCGATGCCATCGTGGGTCTCCGTAAAACGATGCTGAAACACCGTTTCCAGAATCTGCTGGGGAAGGCGAAAGATGAAGCTTAAATATTCCCTCATCACGAGAAGGACTTTTCTCAATACGCTTTTCGGCGGCTGGTTCGTTGCCTTTTTCTCCGGAACTTTCTACGCATTGATGAAATTCGCCTTTCCCACCCTGGGCAAGGAGCCCGACTTCGTTGTCCTGAACAGGAAAGATTTTACGAATCTGGCGAACAATTCGATCAAGCGCTTCCCCTGGGGCGGCACGGTGGGGTTCTATTTCAAAAAGGCCGACGGCGCCATCCTGGCGCTGAAGGGCGTCTGCACCCACATGGAATGCAATGTGGACTACAAACCGGCGGAGAGGCGTTTTTACTGCCCCTGTCATCAGGGATGGTTCGACGAGAACGGCAAGAACATCTCCGGGCCGCCCCCCAAACCGCTGGAGATCCTGGTGATCACGGAAGAGGGGGAAAAACTGATCATCGCCAAGAAGGGGGTCAAGGTTGAACTGCCCAAGGCTTAAAGACTGGCTGGAGGAGCGCTACGACCTGGAAGGGATGAAACGGCTGGCCAAGGGCAAGCTCATCCCGGAACATCGTTACGACCTCTGGTACTACACCGGCGGGATCACGCTCTTTCTGTTCATCCTCCAGTTTGTGACGGGGATGCTGCTGGCCCTGTACTATGTTCCCCATATCGATTTTGCCCATAAGAGCATCATCGAGATCGTCACCAAACTAAATCTGGGCTGGTTCTTCCGGTCTCTCCATCACTGGGGGGCGCAGCTTAGCATCGTCTTTCTGTTCATTCACCTGTTCGGCACGCTGCTGATGAAGTCCTACCGCAAGCCCAGGGAATTTGTCTGGGTGACCGGATTCATCCTCCTGGGCATCTCGATCTTCTTCGGGCTGAGCGGCTATCTCCTCCTCTGGGATGAGCGCGCCTTTGCCGCCGTCCGGGTGGCGACGGGAGGGGCCGGCGCCTTTCCCGTCATCGGGGGGTTCATCAAGGCATTTCTCAGGGGGAGCATTGATGTGACCGGCGACACCCTCCTCCGCTTCTACGCCTTTCATGTGGCCATCCTGCCGATCATCACCCTGGGGCTCGTCGGTCTGCATATCCTCCTGGTGCAGTATCATGGGATGAGCGTCCCCCTCTCCCTGCAGGGGGAGAAAAAGCGGGAGGTCCCCTTCTTCCCGAACGTCTTTTATCAAGATCTGTCGATCTGGCTGGTCGTTACGGGGGTTCTCGTGACCCTGGCGGTGCTTCTGCCGCCGGAGATCGGCATCAAGGCCGACCCGCTCGCCCCGCCGCCGGAAAATGTCAAACCGGAATGGTATTTCCTCTTCCTGATGGAGACACTGAAGCTCTTTCCCGGCTCCATCCTGGGCATGAACGGGGAGACCATCGCCATCATGCTGGTCGCCGGGGCAATTCTCTTTTTCTTTCTCATCCCCTTTTTCGACCAAAAATCGGCCCGGGGTGAGAAGAGCCCGCTCTTTACGTGGATCGGCGTGATCTATCTTCTCTACTTCCTCATAATGACGGCGGTGGGTTATCTGAGTTAAGGAGTGTGTATGCGAAGACTGAGCAGCGTTAAAGGATTTCTGAGCCGGGTTTTCCCTGGGCGGCTTGTGCTGCTGATAGCGGCGCTCCTGCTCCTGTCGGGAACCGCGGCCGCCGCCCCCGCCCCGCCGGCGGAGAAGATCGCCGTCTTTCCCACGGCCCCCTACTATATCTATATCGTTTATGAAAGTCTGATCATCTTCTGGATCGCGATTCTCGGTCTTCTCGTCATCATCCACATGAAACTCCGGGAAATCGAACGTGTCCAGGAAATGGGCGTTGATAAGGAAGACCAGGACGCCCCCCTGCTCCAGTAGTCGCCGCGCTCAGCCAAGTCCTCCGTTGAGGCATGAAAGGCTGAGGTCGCAAGCCGACAGATCAGATCCCCAGGAAGCACTCCTTCACCCGTCTCACTTGAAAAGCCCCGTTTTCTCGAATTTTTCAATCTCGGCGTCGGTATAGCCGAGCTCGCGGAGAACCTCGCGGGTGTGCGTCCCCGCGGGGGCGCCGGCAGACCGGTACTCCGGAGGCGTGGCCGAGTAGCGGATGGGGTGGCCGAGCTGGCGGACCGTGCCTACCCCGGGGAGGTCCACCTCCACCACCAGACCCCGCGCCGAGACGTGCGGGTCGGCGAGGGCCTCTCCGAGCGCAAGGACAGGCTCCACGCAGGCGTCCACTTTGGCGAAGAGGGCCATCCATTCGTCCCGCGTCTTGGTCTTGAGCGCTTCTCGGACTTCCTCCTTGACGCGGGGGAGCTCCGGGGGGGCGACACCGCCGGGGATCAGGTCGGGCCGGCCGATGGTCTCGCAGAAGGCGGCGAAGAACTGGGGCTCCAGGCCGCCGAAGCTGAGGTATTGACCGTCCTTCGTTTCGTAAAAGTCGTAAAGCGATCCGCCGTTCAGGAACCCCTCTTCGCGGCGGTTCTCCGTACCGTCCACGAGAAATGCGGCGCCGGAGATAGCGTTGAAGGCGACGACCCCGTCGGTCATCGAGACATCGACATGCTGCCCTTCGCCGGTCCGCTGCCGGTGGATCACCGCGGCCAGGATGCCGATGACCGAATTATTGGACCCCGAGGCGACGTCGGCGATCTGGATCCCCGTGAGGCAGGGGACGGAGGTCTTCCGCCCCGAGTAGGACATGATCCCCGAACGGGCGAGGTAGTTGATGTCGTGGCCCGCCCGGTTCTTCAGGGGACCGGTCTGGCCGTAGCCGGTGAGCGAGCAGTAGATAAGGCCGGGATTCGCAGCTTTGAGCGTCTCGTAGTCGAGACTGAGCTTCGCCATGACGCCCGGGCGGAACTGCTCGATGAGGATGTCGTAGTCGGCCATGAGCCTCCGGACGATCTCGCCGGCCCGGGGGGCCTTGAGGTTGAGCGCCATACAGCGCTTCCCCCGCCCGAGATAGGCCGTGGCGCAGGAGAGGTTCGTTCCAGGGAGAAATGGGGGCTGAATCGTGGTCAGGTCAGGCCGGGATCCGGAGACGATCCTGAGCACCTCCGCCCCGAGATCCGCGAGCGTCATCGTCGCGTACGGTCCCGGCAGGAGCGTCGTAAAATCGAGGATCTTCAATCCCTTCAGCGGACCGGCCACCTTATACCCTCTTTCCCCTCAACACAGGTTTGCTGATTCCATGCACTCATCATGAAAGGTCTTTACCCATTCACCCCCGAATGGACCAATCCCGAGAGAATCCAAAGGATGGTATAGTCTTTTTCGGTCTGATCGAAGCGAAGGTCTTGTAGATCGGCAACGCGGTGCATTTCCGCTGTCGACGGATGCATCGGATCCATCCCTTGCTTTGAAGCTGCTCAAGGAACTGGGGTGTCGGATCCTGTTTCGTATGCCCCAGTATCTGACGCGCAAAGGCCAAACTGAAGGTAGGGTGAGCCCCCGTTTTGTCCAGAAAGCTGGCCTCCATCTTTCCCAGAGGGTCCCTTGTTATATTTTGTGTGTCATTCATAGTCTATACGGCCTATCTATGGCTCATAGACTGTAACAGTTAGCCACCAAGTCAAGAGATTTTCATCCGATTCATGAGTCCTGTCCAAGTTACACAAAGGGTGAATAGCGGCAAGTTACCCGGACTGAGCATTACGGATCGTAAGAGAAACGGCCTGGGTAACAGGCCAGTTTTGTAGTAAATCGGGAAAGCTGGTCCTGCTTGACCCACAGGTTATGCCGCTTCATTGATTCGGATCGTAAGAAGTGTAGGTTACTGACGCATCGCCTGCATTATATCTGTCTACGAAATGGCGCCAGAGTGCGCGAATCGTAGGTTCTGCAGGATATCCTTCCTGCGTTCCACTTTTTTTAGGGCGTGACGATACTCCAAAAGTACGTTCCAACTCCTGCTGGCCAAACCTGTCAGGCCACATTCTTTCCCAGTAAACGCGGTATCCAGTTCTGCCTCTATTCGCGTGGCAAACTGTAGTGGCTACACCAGAAGGGAATGCCCCCTGTAAATAGCCTTGTGAAACGTATGTGAGATTCTCGCGAGTTCGCATATACTCATGCTCCAACTTTCAATTATTGGGTCTCAGCAGTCATACTCGTGAGCTACTTCAAGTTTATGCGTACATCAGCGACCCCGATTATTTTGCTGGCGTGTACGGTCAAGGCTGAGACCGCAAAAACATTAGGTCCAGCGTGTCGCCAAGGTGCACAAGGTCGATGCACTTGCCATAGCCCGTAAAGACGTTCTTTGATCCTTCCTTCTCGGGCTCGATGTGATGCGCCACGCGAGAGACCTTCGCGGCTACACCAATCCCTCCCGGCGACAGACCAGGTTGCGAGGACCGAATACTGCGAAGAACGATGTCGACTTGTGGCTTCGGGCAAATAAGCTCTAACCGCAGTTCTGACGACATCAGATCGGCATCGCGAACCAAGATTCTGTAGTTTGTTCCGTCTTCGGTTGCGACGTTCACCAATTGCCCGATGAAGAGAATCGGCCTTTCGCGGAGCCAAGCGCGCTCAAGATCAATCGAGTATAGCGGCGAGACAATGACTCGTTCGTTTGTGGAGATCGTTGTCTTCCACGCGGTATCGGCACCGGTTCGCTGCCTTATCGCATCGACCTCGGCTTTGATTTTCTGCCGCGCTTGGGCCATTTCGACCTTGACCCGTTCCTTGCGATCAGGAGGCGAGCAGCCCAATAGTACGCCGACCGCTATAAGCGCCAATACCAACGCCTGTAGAGAGATGTGCATCCTAATCATTTTACAGCCTTATATTTCGTGGCATCACTATCACGATTTCCATTTAAAATCTACTAGATCATGAACATTCGACGGTCTAACGATTTCAGGAAGCACGCACCAACCGGATGAACCACAGTTGATCTCTTTTTACGGCCTTGTCGGAGGCGCTCAAAAAGGCTGGCAGTCGGTTACCGTTCTTCTCTTGTATGCCAGATACGCAGCACATAAATCTTGGATTCCCGGATTTCGTAGCGCATCTCGTAATGGTTCACCAGGATGCGGCGAACCTCGCGCGGTTCGAACTCTTCCAATTTTTCTCCGATGCGTGGATACTCCTTGAGACGGGCCGGTGCGGCCGTCAGTGATTGCACGATGCGGGCGGCGGCCTGCTTGTTAACCGGCGCCAGAAAATCGTAAAGCCGCACCAGATCGGAAAGCGCCTTGCTGGTCCATTTCAGTTCCATCATTGCGGCAACGGCAGCGGGGTTTCGGTGCTAAGACTTTCCGCCCACTCTTGTACCGTCTGGTGGTCAATGACGCGGCCAGCATCGACATCGGCCATCGCTTCTATTGTCAGCCGCTGACGCTCCTCTTCATGGTCTATCCATGCGGATAATGCCTGCTTAATGATCCATGTCCGGGAGCGCTCCAGGCGGGTGGCAAACTGGTCGACCTTCTCGGCCAATGGCAAGGGTATGTGTGCAGTCAGCACTTTGGTAGTCATGGGTATCTCCTATTTATTAATCGTAATTAATCATAGCGATTAATAATGATTAAGTCAAGAAGTTTATGTCATATCAACCGGATGGTCTTTTGGGGATCCACGTCCCGATGAAGACCGCTGACGGCCTTCCTTACAGCCCCATGAAGCGGGCGGCGATCGTCTTCATGATCTCGTTGGTCCCGGCGAAGATCCGGGTCACCCGGATGTCCCGCCACGCCCGGGCGATGGGGTACTCCTCGCAGTAGCCGTAACCGCCGAAAAGCTGGACGCAGCGGTCGGCCACGCGCGAGGCCATCTCCGTCGTCCAGTACTTCGCCATCGAGACATCGACGACGATGTCCTTCCCTTCCATGTGGTCCGCGATCAGCTTGTCGACGAAGGTCCGCCCCAGTCTTGCCTCGGTCGACATCTCCACGATCTCGAACTGGGTGTTCTGGAACTTGGACAGGGGGCGCCCGAAGGCGGTCCGCTCCTTGCAGTACTGGATCGTGATTTCGAGCATGTATTCGGCCGCCGCCACGGCGCCGATCGCGCAGACGAGGCGCTCCTGCTGGAGCTTCTGCATGAGCTTCAGGAAGCCCGTTCCCTTGTCTCCGAGGCGGTTCGCCTTCGGGATCCGGCAGTCGGTGAAGTAGAGCTCCGCCGTGTCCTGGCTGTGCCAGCCGACCTTTTTGATCCGTTTTCCCTTTTCGAAGCCGGGGGTCGCCGCCTCGACGAGGAAGAGGTCGACCGCGGCATGGGGGTTCTCGGTGGACGGGTCGCGGGCGGCCAGGACCAGGAGGTCGCAGTTGATCCCGTTGCTGATGAAGGTCTTCTGGCCGTTGATGATCAACTCGTCGCCGGACTCCACCGCCGTCGTCCTGATCGCCGCCAGGTCGCTCCCCGCGTTGGGCTCCGTCATGGCGATCGCCGTGATGATGTCGCCGGAGATGCAGCCGGGGAGGTATTTGTGTTTCTGCTCCTCGGTAGCGAAAGAGATGATGTAGGGGACGACGATGTCGGTGTGGAGCGAGGCGGCAAGCCCCGAGTGGTTCGTCCGGATCAGCTCCTCCGTCACGATGACGGAGTAGAGGAAATCCGCCCCCAGGCCGCCGTACTCCTCGGGCACGCCCATCGCGAGAAAGCCCTGCTCCCCCATCTTCTTCCAGGCCTCGCGGGGGACGATCCCGGCCTCCTCCCACTCCTCAACGTGGGGGGTGATCTCCTTGGCGAGGAAGCGCCGGAGCGCATCCCTGAACATCCGGTGTTCTTCCGTGTATTGCAGAATTTCCATTCTATTCTCTCCTGTTCAGGACGTTGTTTCCTGCTGCGGGCGGCCATCTTCAACTCCAAAGAATTCTTGCCGCCTAATTTTCGTACCGGCCGACGATCGAGATCGCGCAGATATTCTGATGCGGGAAGCCGCCCAGGTTGTGCGTCAGCCCGTAGCGCGGGTTCTTGAGCTGCCGATCTCCGGCCCTCCCCAGGAGCTGGAGGTACATCTCGTATATCATCCGGAGACCCGAGGCCCCGATCGGATGGCCGAAACACTTGAGCCCTCCGTCCACCTGAGTGGGGATCTTGCCGTCCCGGTCGTAGAAGCCGTCGAGCGAATCCTTCCAGGCGCGGCCCCGCTCGGAGATATGGAGATCCTCATAGGTGACAAGCTCCGTGATTGAGAAGCAGTCGTGGAGCTCCATCATGCTGATCTCCTCCTTGGGGTTCGCGATTCCCGCCTCCTCGTAGGCCTTCGTGCTGCACTTGCTTGCCGTGACGAAGTGCTCGCCGTCCCACTCGTTGTAGCCCCCCTCGTAGCCGCTGGAGACGGCGAGTTGGAGCGCTTTCACGGATACGAGATCCTTTTTCCCCAGCGACCTGGCGATCTCCGGCGTTGTCACGATGGCGCAGGCGGAGCCGTCGCTTACGCCGCAGCAGTCGAAGAGCCCCAGCGGGTGGGCGATGATCGGGGCGGCGAGGATCTGCTCCATCGTCACTGCTTTGCGGAGGTGGGCCTTGGGGTTGAGCACGCCGTTCGCATGGCTTTTCATCGAGACATGGGCGATCGCCCGCTTGAGGTCCTTGTCGGAGACCCGGAACTTCGCGGCATAGGCCGAGGCCAGCTGGGCGAAGAGGCCCGGCGGAGAGCCGTTGGGGAACCACTGCCAGCTGAGCGAGCCGAAGTTGGAACCGGTGTTCGGCAGGCCCCCGTAACCGGTGTCCTTCAGCTTTTCCACCCCAATGGCGAGGCAGATGTCGTAGGCCCCGGAGGCCACCGCGTAAACGGCCCCCCGGAAGGCCTCGGTCCCCGTGGCGCAGAAGTTTTCCGTCCGGGTGACGGCGATGTGGGGCAGGCGAAGGGCCACCGCGAGCGGCGTGGCGGACTTGCCGAGGCCGGTCTCCTCGAGGCAGTGGCCGAGCCAGGCCGCCTCGATCAGATCCTTTTCGATGCCGGCGTCGGCGAGGCACTCCTGGAAGGCCTCGACCAAAAGCTCCTCGGCCCCCATATTCCAGCGCTCCCCGAAGCGGCTGCATCCCATCCCGAGAATCGCCACTTTATCCCTGATTCCAGAAGCCATTGTTCATCCCTCCTTATTATGCCGATCATTCTCCGCCCCGCCCGGCCCCCCCTCAACCGGGACCGGACCGGATGGCAACGGAAAAAATGCAATCATAAGAAACCGGGGGACAGATTTGAAATCTGTCCCCAGATAATCCTATTTCCCGAATTTAAAGAGCTTCGCGATGAGCTGTGATTTCATGATATCGCCCTCCACCTTCAGCTTTCCCGAGGTGTAGGCCTGCATTCCGTCTAACTTTCCGGCGATGAGCTGGAGGAAGTCCCCGTCGGCCATCTTGATGGTCGTCGTGGGCTTCTCCGCCTTTCCCGCCCCGACCTTGCAGGTTGCGTCCTTCACGGCAACGACCCAATCGCCGCCGCCGGGGCCGGAGATGGAAAATTGGAAGACGACGTCTTTCCCCGCTGCTGCGGCGGCGTCAAAAGCCTCCGGCATCTTCGCGAAGATCCCCTTCACGTCGGGAGCCCCGCCGCCGGTTTCTCCCGCCGGCTCCGGCTTCGGGACGGGTGGCGTCAGGAAGGACATGATCGCCGTGTTGGCGTCGCCGATCTCCCGCGCCCCTTCTATGCTGTCGATCTTTGCCCACTGGTCTCGGATCTCCTCCGGCGTGGGGATCTTCTCCCCGCCGCCCAGGATCGTCCCCGGACCGGTCAGGATCGCGGCCCGGCTGTAGAAGCCGGCCGCGGCGTTGAAGATTGCGCCCGTCTCCGCGCAGTTCTCGGAGCAGAGGGTGAGCACGATCCCGGCGACGAAGTCTGGCTGCATCCGCTGGAACATGTCGGGCGGCATCACGTCCTCGGTGAGCCGCGAGGCGGCGACCGGGGCGATCGTATTGATCTTGATATTGTACTTGGCGCCTTCGAGCTTGAGCGTGTTCATGAAACCGACGAGGCCCATCTTCGCCGAGCTGTAGTTCGTCTGGCCGAAGTTTCCATAGAGGCCGGAGGCGGAGGTTGTCATGACGATCCGGCCGAACCCCTTCTCCTTCATGACTGCAAAGGCGGGCCGGGTCACGTTGTAAGAGCCGTTGAGGTGGACTGTCAGGACCGCGTCCCAGTTCTCGGGCTCCATCTTGAGGAAGCTCTTATCCCTGAGAATGCCGGCATTGTTGATCAGGATGTCCACCCCTCCGAACGCCTTCACGGCGGTCTGGACGATCTTCTCGCCTCCCTGCGGCGTGGCGACGTTGTCGTAGTTGGCGATCGCCTCGCCTCCCGACGCCCGGATCTCCTTG
>MICJ01000089.1:15106-16958 GCA_001830835.1 Syntrophobacterales bacterium GWC2_56_13
CCGCGCCGGCGCCGGTCACAATCGCCACGCGCCCGTCGAAACGGACCTCGGGAAGGGCCGCGGCGGCCCCGGGCTGGGGAACCGCCTTCCAGAAGTAGCCGGAGAAACCCCGCTCGTCATCGGTGAACCGCCGCCTGAAGGCCATCTTCGCCGGGAACCCCACCTTGCAGTTGGCCAATTCGCAGTCGGTGAAATCGGCCATGAAGCGGCCGCCCCCCTCGAACTGGACCATGCCGTAGATCGACGGCGGATCCACCGATACGGCCAGGAGGTCGCCCGTGAAGGTCTTGATCCGGGCGGGCACGTCGGCGAATTCGTAGTCCTCCTGGGTGTCGACATGTCCGCACTTCGGGTTTACGCAGATGTCCATCTTTGGGTACTGGGGCGTCCCGCAATCCCGGCACTTTCCGCCGACGAGGCCCGTGAGCATCTTGCGCTTCCGCCAGAGGGCCGTCATCGCCGTCTGGGTCGGGGCCTCGCCCCGGATCCCCATCTCGGGCTGGATCAGGTTACGGAATTTAAGGAATTTCATGTAATTGTCGATGGTCTTCTTGTTTTCCAGGGAGCCTTTCACGCCGGAGCGCGCGGGGAGCTTCGCGATCGCGTCGGTGACCTTGAAGTAGAGGGCGTCGCACCCCTGTCCGAAACCGGCCAGCAGAATCCCGTCGCCGGGCTTGGCCTGTTCGAGGGCGGCGACGAACATCAAGAGCGGATGGGCCGCCCCCGTCTCGCCGCAGATCTCGTGCATCGTGTCGATGACCTTCTCCGGGGCGGCGCCCAGCTTCTTGGCGATCGCCCTGTGCTCCGCCTGGAAGAGGCAGGGGAAGACGACCTTCTGGACGTCGTCCATCGTGATGCCGATTTTTTTGAAGAGGCCGCCCACCGCCTCGGGGATGAACTTCGAGTACCCCTCCTCCCGAAGCCAGCGCTCTTCCCACATGTAGTCGTAGGAGGCCCCTTTCCCCCGGTAGTGGTCGACGAAGTCGTAGGAGACGCTGTAGGCGCCCTTGAACTCGGCGATGACGTCTTTATTTCCCACGAGGAGGGCGGCCGCGCCATCGCCGAACCACATCTCGTAGAAATAGGCGGGCCTCGTCTCCCGCTTGTCCGCGGCGGCGACGAGGATGTTCTTCCGGCTTTTCCCCTGCACCACCTCGAGGGCGGTAAGGAGGCCCGTCGTCCCGGCGCGCAGCGACGAGGTGATGTCCGCGGTGATGATGGCGTCCTGGAGGTTCAGCGCCGTCTTGAGGATGCCCGCGTTCTGGCGGTCGGCGAAGGGCAGCGTGGTCGAACAAAGGTATACGCCGTCGACGGTTTTTTTATCCTTCCCGGCCAGGCAGTCCCGGGCGGCGGCGACTCCCATCGTGAGCGTGTCCTCGTCGTGGTTGCACATGGAGCGCTCCCCCTGGGCGACCATGATGATGGCGGGGGCGAACCAGCCCATCGCCTGGAAGATCGCCATCCGGTTGAGCCTCAGGCGGGGGATGTAGGCGCCGTAGGAAGTGATTCCGATCATGTCTTGTTCCTCCTGTGTTTTTTACGCAGCGGATGGGGCATGCGCTGCGGTATTCTAAGGCTTGGGCGTGAAGGCGGCGAGCATGTCGCCCATGAGGTCTTGAGACTGCCCTAACTCCCTGGCTCCCTTGAGGCTCCGGATCTTCTCCCAGGCCGCCCCGACCTCCTCGAGAGTGGGAACCTTTTTCCCGTCGCCGATGACCGTGCCGGGGCTCGTCATCACGGCGGCCCGTCCGTAGTACCCTACGCCGGCGTTGTAGATCCGGCCGGTGACCGGGCATTTCTCCGAACAGAGGAAAAGGACCAGCGGCGCGACGAACTCCGGCTTCATCTTCTC